>CAVIXF010000275.1:0-2645 GCA_963646585.1 Candidatus Gastranaerophilales bacterium HUM_1
GTTCCCGTTCACGACCCCGTCGACGCCCAGTCCCGCCCCCGGACCGTCAAGGGCGAACTTGAGGGTGTAGAACAGCAGGTAGAAGAAGGACGGGGCCTCCATTATTATCCACGCCGCCTTGTTGGGAATCGTAGGACCCCATTTTCCTGTCGAAAGGTAGCCGTAGCCCGCCTTGAAATAGAACAGCATTATGAACACGAAGACGGCGAGCACCGCCATCACTGTCATAACCGTGTAGTACAAATTCATAGTAGCAACAATCCGTCCCCGGCATCGCAAGCCCTTATATGTCCGACGTCGCAAGTTCTTGTCATTATGTGGAGAAACCGTCGTCCTGCGAATTTTCCGGGAAGTCCAAAATCGCGCAAAGTTAATAAATATTTGACAATCGCTCCGGAGGGGCGGGGGAATGACTGAAAAATTGATAACTTTGCGCCCGGTTGCAACGAATGAAAGTTATGAAAAAATCAGGGCTTATATCGGCGGCTCTGTGCCTGTTTCTGTGCCTTGTCGCCGCGCCTGGGGCGTTCGCGCTCCGTGATGACGGGAGGAGGATCTCCGGCAAGGTGGTGGACTCCGGGAGCGGAGCACCGGTGGAATTCGTGACGGTGGCCCTGAGGGACAGCTCCTCGAGGGTTCTTTCCGCCGCGACGACCGACTCGCTCGGCCGGTTCTCCCTTTCTCCGGACCCCCGTCAGACGGAGGGGCTCGCGGTGGAGTTCTCGCTCGTCGGCTATGTGTCCCGGACGCTCGGGCTTCAGGATTTGAAGGAAGACGTCACCGTCGCCCTCGCCCCGGACACGCAGACGCTTGAAGGGGCGACCGTCACCGACAAGCGGCCGCTTCTCGAACACAAATTCGACAAGATCGTGATGAACGTCTCCGAACTCGCCGTGGCCCAGACCGGAAACGCAAGCGACGTGCTCCGCTCCGCCCCCGGGGTGACGTTCGACAAGGACGGGAACATCCAGCTGAACGGACAGAGCGTCTCCGTGTGGCTCGACGGCCGTCCGTCCAATATGTCCGGAAAGGAACTCCAGGCCTATCTCAAGGGCTCCGCCGGCACGACAATCGAAAAGGTGGAGATAATCTCCTCCCCGTCAGCGAAATATGACGCCGAAGGCGGCGGAGGAATCATCAACATAAAGACCCGCCGTGGATTTCTCCGGGGCTTCAACGGCTCGCTGAGCGCGAACGGGCAGTACCTCTGGGAGCCGTCCGCCCACGCAAGCGGCGACGGCAGCCTGCGTCTCGGCTACAAGGGCGACCGCAGCAACACGACCCTGAGCTACAGTGGCTACTACGGCGAATATCTCAGCCGTATTGACGAAGACAAACGCTACTCCGACGGCTATGCCTCCCTCCTCAGCACCTCCACGGAGTCCCGGTCATACTGGAAAAGCCATCAGGTGCTGCTCTCCAGCGACTTCAAGGCCACGGAGAAGGACGTCATCGGAGTCATCTTCAAGATGAACTTCAACGGGAGCGGAAGCAAATGGCCGGACAGCTCGTTCGCCCGCGACTACAAAAACTGCGGCGACGCGACGCCATATACCGAAAAAAGCTCCACATCCTCCTCTTCCGGAGGACGCGGCGGATGCAGCCTGAACCTCAACTACACCCGCACCTTCGACGAATCCATCTCGCAGGAGCTGACTCTGAACGCCGACTACAATTTCACCCGTTCGGACAACTCCTCCTGGCAGCGGAACCTCTACAGCACCCTGTCTCCGGCGGCGGAGGCCTGGCGCGAGAGTCTCATCTCCTCCGGTGAGAAAGACCCGTTCCCCGGCGACGGTCTGAACGACTCCACTTTCAGAAAGGCCAACATATGGTCACTGAAAGCCGATTTCTCGCAGAATCTCTGGGACGACACGGGCAGGGTCGAGGCCGGGGCGAAGGCGGCCGTCTCCGTGACCGACAACCGCTACTCGACCTACAGATGGGACCCGGCCACTTCCCCCGAGACCATCGGGGACAGGAGCGGGAGCAACGACTTCGTCTATTCCGAACAGATATACGCCCTCTACGCGAACCTCTCGAAGCAGTTCTCTCCGAAATGGAACGCCCAGGCGGGGCTCAGGGGCGAGTTCACTGTCCCCCGAGGAGTGTGGAAATCCTCCGACAGACGCAGCGGTAAGAACTATTTCAACCTCTTCCCGAACCTCTTCGTGACCTGGATTCCGTCCCCGAAGGCGATTCTTTCGCTCAACTACTCCTACCGCATATCCCGGCCTAAGTACTGGCAGCTCAATCCGTTCAGGGAATATTTGAACCCGACGACCTGGTCCGCGGGGGATCCGGATCTCAAGCCGAGTTTCTCGCACTCCGTCTCACTTTCCACGGTGTTCTTCTCCCGCCTCACCCTCACGGCCGGATATTCCCGTCAGAAGAACTACAACGAGCAGCAGCTCCCGATTCTTGACCTCTCATCCGGGACGATGGAGTACCGCTACAGCAACTCCGGGGTGCAGCAGACGGTCTTCGCCTCCCTCTCCCTTTCGGAGCAGAACATCACCAAGTGGTGGACTCTCACCCTCAACGCAAGCTACTGCTACAATTTCTTCCGCGCCTACGACAACCCGGAACTCGGCTCATATTCCGGCTATACGCACAATTCCCACGCATTCGTCGGCTACGGTTCC
>CAVIXF010000276.1:0-2634 GCA_963646585.1 Candidatus Gastranaerophilales bacterium HUM_1
GAGCGGAATGGGTCCGTTCACGCGAGCACCGGTAGAAGAAACTGTCTCAACGATCTTCTTCGCCGACTTGTCAATCAGCATATGATCGAATGATTTAAGCTTAATTCTTATTTTTTGGCTCATATCGTTGTTGTATAACCAATTAAACTTATTATTACTCCTCCTCAGGGGCCTTGTAGCCGGACTTCTCGATGATGTCCTTCGCGAGGCTCGCAGGGACTTCGGCGTAGTGGTCGAAAGTCATCGTGCTGGTCGCACGTCCTGACGAGATTGTACGGAGAACCGTCACGTAGCCGAACTGCTCGGCGAGCGGAACGAACGCCTTGACGATGCGTGCGCCGACAGTGGAGTCCATTGCCGTGACCTGACCGCGACGACGGTTGAGGTCGCCCACGATGTCTCCCATATAGTCCTCCGGCGTAACCACCTCAAGGCTCATAATCGGCTCAAGGAGAACCGGTTTCGCCTTAGGGCAGGCGTGGCGGAATGCCATACGCGCACAGATTTCGAATGAGAGCTGGTCTGAATCGACAGGGTGGAACGAACCGTCCTTGAGCGTCACCTTGAGGGAAGGAACTTCGTAGCCGGCGAGAACGCCGTTCGCCATCGCTGACTTGAAGCCTTTCTCGACTGACGGGATGAACTCCTTCGGGATGTTTCCGCCCTTGACCTCGTCGACGAACTGGAGACCTGTCTGTCCCTCGTCCGCAGGCGCAATCTCGACGATGATGTCCGCGAACTTACCGCGACCGCCGGACTGCTTCTTGAACAGCTCGCGGTGCTGAACAGGGATTGTGATGGCCTCTTTGTAGTTGACCTGAGGAGCGCCCTGGTTGATGTCGACACCGAACTCACGGCGGAGACGGTCGACGATGATGTCGAGGTGAAGCTCACCCATCCCGCTGATGACGGTCTGGCCGGTCTCGTGGTCTGACTTGACGGTGAAGGTCGGATCCTCCTCGGCGAGTTTCGCGAGGGCGATTCCGAGCTTGTCAAGATCCTTCTGGGTCTTAGGCTCCACCGCGAGTCCGATCACCGGATCCGGGAACTCCATAGACTCGAGGGTGATAGGGTTGGTCTCGACGCAGATCGTGTCTCCCGTGCGCAGGTCCTTGAATCCGACTGCGGCGCAGATGTCACCGGCCTCGACGAAATCGATAGGGTTCTGCTTGTTGGAGTGCATCTGATAGAGACGCGCCACCCTCTCCTTCTTGTCGGAACGGGTGTTGAGCACGTAAGAGCCTGCGTCAAGATGTCCGGAATATGCGCGGAGGAATGCGAGACGTCCCACGAACGGGTCGGTCGCGATCTTGAACACAAGTGCGCAGAACGGCTCCTTCGCGTTCGGATGACGGACTTCCTCTTCTCCGGTCTTCGGATTCACCCCCTTGATTGAAGGGATGTCGAGCGGAGACGGGAGGTAGCGCATCACTGCGTCGAGCAGGAACTGCACGCCCTTGTTCTTGAATGAGGAGCCGCAGCAGGCCGGCACAATCGACATATCAATGGTCGCCTTGCGCAGAGCGGCGATGATTTCGTCCTCGGAGATTGAATCCGGATCCTCGAAGAACTTCTCCATAAGAGTGTCGTCGTAGTCGGCTGCGGCCTCGACGAGTTTCTCCCTCCAGGCTGCGGCATCCGCCTTCATATTCTCCGGAATATCCTTTATCTCATAGTTCACAAGCTCTTCGCCTGAGTCGTAGTAGATGGCCTTGTTGGCGATGAGGTCGATTATGCCCTCGAACTTGTCCTCGGCCCCGATAGGGAGGCAGATAGGGACGGCTCTTGCGCCGAGCTTGGTCTTGATTTCCTCAACGACGGCGAGGAAGTCCGCTCCCACGCGGTCCATCTTGTTGACATACGCGATTTTAGGAACGCCGTACTTGTCGGCCTGACGCCATACGGTCTCGGACTGCGGCTGCACGCGCCCCACGGCGCAGAACGTAGCCACGGTGCCGTCGAGCACACGGAGCGAACGCTCCACCTCGACGGTGAAGTCGACGTGCCCCGGAGTGTCGATGAGGTTGATCTGATATGTATCCCCCTTGTAGTGCCAGAAAGCGGTAGTGGCCGCCGACGTGATGGTAATACCACGCTCCTGCTCCTGAACCATCCAGTCCATTGTAGCAGCTCCCTCGTGAACCTCACCGATCTTGTGAGTCTTTCCCGTGTAGTAGAGAATGCGCTCGGAGGTAGTGGTCTTACCGGCATCGATGTGGGCCATAATGCCGATGTTCCTGGTGAATTTAAGATCTCTTGCCATTTGTCAATGTCTTCTTGGGGATTAGAATCTGAAGTGGGCGAAGGCCTTGTTGGCCTCGGCCATTCTGTGCATATCTTCTTTTCTCTTGAATGCCGCACCCTCGCAGTTGTACGCAGCGATGATTTCGGCACAAAGTTTTTCGGCCATGGAGTGACCTGAACGCTTGCGGGCGAAGACTATCATATTCTTCATCGAGAGCGAAATCTTTCTTTCAGGACGAACCTCCATCGGCACCTGGAAGTTAGCTCCGCCGATACGGCGTGACTTCACCTCGACCTGAGGGGTCACGTTCTCGAGAGCTTTCCTCCAAATATCGAGAGGAGCCTTGTCAGAATCTTTCATCTTCTCGCCTACCATATCAATGGCATCGT
>CAVIXF010000277.1:0-2624 GCA_963646585.1 Candidatus Gastranaerophilales bacterium HUM_1
GTGCAGGAGGCTTTCGAGGACATACTCAGACAGCAGGGCGAACTGAACCGTGCGCTCACCGCGACACTGACGCTCACCCAGCAGAACCTTCTTCACGCGATGGTGAACGGAGAGCAGTCTCTTTCATCAAAAGAAACCATCGAGAAATACGGGCTGAAATCGACGACCGAAATATCACGCGCACGCAAGGCGTTGGTAGCCAAAGACATTCTCGACGATTTCGGGAGATGCTTCACATTCGAAGACCCGCTCTACGAATACTGGCTGAAGAACGTATTTTTCAAACGATGACAGATGACCCGCCGATAAACGACATATTGCCTTTTGTCTTTTGCCGGCCCGGCGGCCGGTTCAGAAGCCGATTCGCGATTTTCCGCCGCCTGAGAGCCGCTCGTGCTCGCAGAGGGAGACGATGCTCCCGATGCACGGAGGGTTGCCGCTGATGACCTCCTCCATCGTGGCCTTTCGCACGATGTTGTCTATCTCTCCGCCGCTGAAGTCAAATCCGGCCGCCAGGCTGCGGGCCTCGTCCTCGGTGAGGGCCGGGAGCTTGTCGCGCCAGATGCTCGTCTTGGCCTGAAGGGACGGCTTCTCGTAGCGTATCTTGAAGAGGAAGCGGCGCTCGAACGCCCCGTCAAGGTTGCCTTCGAGATTCGTGGTCGCGATGAGTATCCCCTCCAGCTTTTCCATTTCTTCGAGTATGATGTTCTGGATGGTGTTCTCCGTCTGGTCGATGCTTCCGTTGCCGTCTCCGATGCTGCGGCGCCGGGAGAAGATGGCGTCCGCCTCGTTGAAGAGAAGAATCGGCTTCCTCCCGCCTCTCCCGCAGGCCTTGCGGTAGTCGGAGAATATCTTCTTGACGATTTTCTCGCTCTCGCCGTACCACATACTCTTCGAGGAGCTGATGTCCACGTGGATGATGTCGCGGCCGGTCTTCCGCGCCCACTGCATCACCGTTTCGGTCTTGCCCGTGCCGGGAGCGCCGTACAGAAGAACTGCGAACCCTTTCATAAGCCCCTTGGACTCCAGACGGCTCACGAGACTCCGGTAGTTGCTCTCCTCCAGGGCGTTCTCCACGAGGGAGAGCTGTCCGCGCTGCTCGTCCGGGAAGAAGAGCCGCTTCTCCCTGATGAGGTCGGACTTGATGCGGTTCTTGTCGTCGCCCTGATCTATGAATAGTTCGGCATCCTCCTCGAAGTAGAGTTCCTTGCCCTTGTCGGTCAGCGACAGGACGGTGTTCTCCCCGAAGAGACTGCTTTTCGTGTTCAGCTCCGCCAGTCCGGCCGTCTGGAGGATGTGCCTCTCCTCCTTCAGCTGCTTCAGGCAGGAGCGCCTCATCTTCAGCTGGTAAAGCCGTCTCAGCTCACTGGGAATCATAAGCCCGTCTCCGGATCTCGCGCAGTCGTCGCAGAGAAGATAGAACAGGGCGCGGGAAAGTTCGTCCTCCAGAATCTGACGTACCCTGGCTATGCAGCCGAGACCTCCGTTGGCTTTTTCGGTTCTCCGTATGAACCTGGCCAGAAGCTGTTCCGAAGCATAATTGTCGGAGTCGAACTCGTCGCCGCGAATGAAGTCGCGAATCGAGGCGACGAACTTGTAGCGGTCGAGTCCCGCGTATTTGTCGCAATAGACCTTGTAGTCGTCCTCCATCAGCAGTTCCTTCCCCTTGTCGCTGAGCTGGATGCTGTCACCGTCCGAGGACAGCTCCACGAGCCCCTCCGCAATCAGGGGATGCGTCCCCTTCCGAAGCGCGCATCCTTCCTTGAAGCGCAGCGAGAATGCTCCGTACATATCCCGCAATGTGCTGTCTATGTCCGACGACCGCCCTCTTCCCTCCTCCAGAAAATCCCGGCAGAAATCATAGAAGAGCACGCGGTGGTTAAGTTCCGGAACGGCCTCCGTCACCGCCGCGATGAAACTCATCCCGGAGTTCTCCCGCTCCATTGACTGCGTCTGCTGAAGCAGCTCCTCGCAGCTGACGTCGCCGTCCTCCAGCTGCGCCCCGACAGTCTTGCAGAAGTCGTAGCGGTCGAAGTCCTTGCGGAGCATCTGAACCGGGCGGGAGTCCGGCATCCTGCCGTCCAGCAGACAGTCCATCACATAGTTGGACACGAGATAGGACTTGCGAATGCGCCGGGATTCGTCCGGATTGTCCTGGACGATGAGCCCTCCGCCCTGCAGCGAGGCTATCGCCGGGAGGTACTCCATAATGTCAAGCTGCGTGCAGTCGAAGTATCTCGCGAGGTCGTCCAGATCCGAGCCGCTCCCTCCGCAGCTGCGGTCGAAGAGCGCCGCGAAGATGACCGCTTCGCCCCGGCTCTTCAATCCGAGTCCGCGCACGAGGCCGTCCAAAGCCTCCCCAGTCTCCTTAGTCCCGAGTTTCTTCAGTTTGCTGTCCCTGACCCTTGCGGCCGCCGCCTTGATGAGCTGAATGTAAGTCTTTCCCATTGTCGTCGTAATTTTACGATGCAAAGAAAAAGGCTTTCGCTGCCAAAAGGTGGCAATATTTCAAATTTTTATGAAAATTGTCTCAAAGTATTTTCATCGCGATGACCGCGCAGGCCTCGGCGTCGGCGAGGGCGTGGTGATGTCTGGAGAGGTCCGACCACGCCCACGGAGCATAC
>CAVIXF010000278.1:0-2617 GCA_963646585.1 Candidatus Gastranaerophilales bacterium HUM_1
GTCAAGCTTCACTGAGAAACAGTTTTGGATAAGAACCAATGTTCTGGAAAGATAGGATTTTGTTCAGATGGCGAAAAGAGGGACTAAAAAGCTGAATGGCTGATTAGCCCCTTTTTATGTAACTTTCTGAAGACGCCGCACTGAACAGCATTCCGGACAATTTCAGCGGCAATTTCAGTTTCCCAAGATCATTTCTTCCGGGAGGTGAAGATGGTGTTCTTGTATTCGTTGACCCACACCTGCCGCTCGATCGGCTGGTCGAGAGAAATCATCGTGTCAGTGGACTGCACGTAAGGCAGCTTCTGAATCGTGTTCACGAGCACCTGCATAAGGTGATCGTGGTCGAAGCAGTAGATTTTCACGAGAAGCGCGTACCGGCCCGTGACGAAGTGACACTCGACGACTTCGGGGATATGCTCCAGAGCCTCCACGACCTCCGGGTACTTGTTCCCCTCGGAAATCGAGATGCTCACGAACGCGCAGATGTTCAGACCTATCGCCTGAGGTTTCACCAGCACACGCGAACCCGTGATGACCCCGTTGTTCTCCAGCCTTTTCACCCTCTGGTGAATCGCCGCTCCGGAGACTTTGCATTCGCGCGCTATTTCGAGGAAAGGAGTCCTCGCGTTCTTTATGAGGAAAGACAGTATCTTCTGGTCTATTTCGTCGATGTGATAATTGATCATAGTTGTATTTTCTCTTATTCCGGCCGCTAATATACACACTTTTCAAGAAAAAGCCGCTTTTTTCTTACAAATGTGCAGTTTTTCCCGTAAAACCGCCGGCTGCGTCCGAAAGCCCCACCCGGGGGGGTGAAACTTTGCAACCAAACCGGTCACAGCAGACCCGGAAGGGAGCGGGCGAGGAGCAGATCCTCCTTCGTGGTGATCTTGAAATTGAAACGCTCGCCCAGGATGAAGGCGAGTTTCACGCCGTTACTCTCCGCCACCGACGCGTCGTCCGTGAAAGAGGGGTCGTAGGGACGGGAATATGCCGCCTTGAGGACTTCGGAATGGAAAATCTGCGGAGTCTGGACGGCATAAAGCGTCGAACGGTCAATCTGAACGCCGGAGCTTTCAAGCTCCTCCGCCCCGGAAGCGTCTTTTCTGCGCGAGAGGACGCGCATCGTGTCCACGGCGGGGACGACCGGTATCAGTGCCGGGACATCCTCCGCTTTCTCGAACATCCTGGCTATCAGCTCGCCCGATACGAACGGCCGCACGCCGTCGTGCACAGCGACAAGAGCTCCGTCGGGCACTCTCGCAAGCGCGTTCTTCACCGAATGGAAACGGGTCATCCCGCCGCGCACAATCGTCTGCGGCGTGACCAGCCCGTTTTCAAGGCAGTACTTCTTCCAGAATCCGACATAGTCCGGGTTCATCACCGTCACCACGCGGATGTCCGGGCAGGAGGCGGTGAACCGGTCAATCGTGCGGTGAAGCACGGACTTCCCGCCGATTTCCAGGAACTGCTTGGGAAGACTCCCCCCCATCCTCAACCCCCGTCCGCCGGCCACGACGACGAGATATTTCTGTCTGAAATCCGCCATTGACAAATTCGGAAAAATATATTTTCGCAAATATGAGTTTTTTTATATAAATTCGCAAGATTTTTAGAATCAGTCCGTTTGAAACGGCTGCAATCGGCATTTTTCCGATTTTGAAACATTCGAAATTTAGATTAGGATATGGCTTTCTCATTCTTGACTCAGGAACTCGCGATCGACCTCGGCACGGCGAACACGGTCATTTTTCAGAACGACAAGATTGTGCTTGACGAACCGAGCATCATCGCCATCGACATAGTCACCGGCAAGCCGATAGCCCTCGGGCAGAAGGCCAAGGAGATTCAGGGCAAGGAGAACCCCCGGATCAAGACGGTCAGGCCGCTGAAAGACGGAGTCATCGCGGACTTCGACGCGGCCGAGATGATGATCAGAGGATTCATCAAGCAGATCAACAGTTCGCGCAAGTCGCTGTTCCAGCCGAACATAAAGATGGTCATCGGCATCCCGGCCGGGAGCACCGAGGTGGAGAAGAGGGCCGTGCGCGACTCTTCGGAGCACGCCGGCGGACGTGACCTCTACCTGATTTACGAGCCTATGGCGGCGGCCGTGGGAATCGGACTCGATGTGCAGGCGGCCCACGGGAATATGATCGTGGACATCGGAGGAGGCACCACGGAGATCGCGGTGATTTCTCTCGGCGGCATAGTCGAGCAGGAGAGCATCAAGGTGGCGGGGGACGTCCTAACCTCTGACATCCAGCAGTTTATGAGGCAGCAGCACAACATCCGCGTCGGAGAGGGCACGGCGGAGAAGATCAAGATACAGGTCGGATCCGTGCTCACCAAACTCGACGAGGAGCCGGAGCCTATGGTCGTCCACGGTCCGAACCTTATGACGGCGCACCCGGTCGAGGCGACGGTCTCCTACCAGGAAATCGCCACCTGCCTCGACAAGTCCATCGCGAGAATCGAGGCCGGGGTTATGCACGTGCTCGAACAGACCGAGGCCGAGCTGTACTCGGACATCGTGAAGGACGGCATCTGGCTCTCCGGGGGCGGGGCGCTCCTGCGCGGGCTCGCGAAACGGCTCACCGACAAGGTCAACATCCAG
>CAVIXF010000279.1:0-2613 GCA_963646585.1 Candidatus Gastranaerophilales bacterium HUM_1
ACATCAGACAGGCGATAAACCGCTGTCTGGACAAGCTGTTTGACCAGAAATGACCACCGGCCATATGACACGAGAAGATTATCAGAACAGGCTCTCTGAAATAGGCTCCGCAATAGTCTGCGACCTGACTCTGACCTATGATATGGGCTTCGAATTCACCGTGCTGACAGGCACGGGCGCATATACGGATTCTGGAAATCTGGCTTGTTGGCCCTGCTCCGGACATAAGGTTACGGATGAGTTGCGGAATCTGCAGGAGAGGCTGCGTAACGGTTTCCATATATCTGACCAAGAACTTCTTGAGAACGATTTCTTCAAGGATGCCTGCACATTCTGCAATCCGATGGAAGGCAGCCGGCTGATTGATGGCGAGAAATTAGGAAAGACTTTGTGCGCTCTTCGGACTGAACTGGCAGGACTCGATCTGCCGGGAGATGTATTCTACTCCTATGTGCGACTTGAAGACTGGGAGGATGACGCATTTCTCTTCGCGACTAAAGATGAACTGAGGAAGCTGTTCCTTGAAGACTACGGAGACAGAGTCATTCCATATTCGGATATGACTGATTCGGAAGTTGAGCACGCCTACAGGCTGGCCGAGGAAGACGGGTGGGACGCCGTCCCTGTCTTCTCCTCATCAGGAGAAACAGGGTTTCCAACAGTAGCCGATGTACCAGATTGTCAATACCTGATTCCGAAATAGTCAAGGCGTTTCTTGTAGGAGTCCTGCGCCGCCAGACAGGTGTCAGTCAGATAGCCGGGAGTTGTCCTCCATTCACGCCGCCCCCCTGTAATCCATAACTGTCGGCATAAAAAGCAGCAAATTCCGGCACAAATATACGATTCCTTGCCGGCAACGGCAAGAAACAAAAAAATCCGCACTCCCAAGCCAACCCGGCGATGCCGGAGACACATCCTGGCCAGCTTCTGACGCCCGGCCAGTTCAGTCGGACGCAACCTCTGGAAGTCTGCCGCTGCGGGCGAATTCTGACCACAGGCTCTTGAACATCTCTGAATAACACCGCCACTCCTCTTCCGTGATTCCACGCAGCATCTCGGCCGCAGCCCAGTCCTCTGGACGGCCGAGCAGGAACGGAAGCTCTATGCTGTGGCAGCAGCCGAGAGGATTGCCCTCGGGATGCCAGGAGAAGCGGAACAGGGACGACTCGACGCCGCTCCGCCGGAGTTTCCGGAGATATTTCTCCGCCGGTGTTACGAAGACGCGTGCGGTGATGATTTTCGTGAGGAGCGCGCCGAACGGCGTGCGGTAGAGCGTCCGCCCGAGAATCTTCCGGGAATAGACCGAGGCATCGTCCCGGTTGCAGTAGAGCAGCACTTTGAACGGCGTCCCGGCGGTGTCGGGCAGGCGGTTCCGGGATTCAACTTCAGAAAATGACAGAACAGACTCCCCTTTGCCGGATGAATCCGTGCCCGCAGGGGCTGATGCAGACCGCCCTGACAAAGGGTACTCCGATGCCGGACATCCCGGATTCTCCCCCTCCGGCCGCCCCGGGAAGGCGGTGCAGTCGGGCAGAACCGGCATAAACGGAAGGGCGAAATGCCTGTTCTTCATCGTGGTCTGCACTGCTATGAAATCTTCCAGAGAGGCTGTCTCCGCCGCGCCCTGTCCTGTCCGCTGCGCGAGACGCTTCAAAAAAATTCCGCAGAGCTTCTCCGCGTCACGCGAGGTCATCTTCACTCCGAGCGGCGGCGACTGGAGTATCGCCCTGTGGAACAGCGGCTCTCCCCCGAAGCGTGGAACATTCGTAGAGAGTTCCACGTCGTCCGCAGAGGCGATAAGCGACGCGACGGAATGCGCCCCGGCGGACTGCCCCCAGAGGGTCACATTGTCCGGGTCTCCCCCGAAAGACGCGATGTGCCTCCGGATCCAGCGCAAGGCCGTTTTCTGATCCTCAAGCCCGAGATTGGCGGCGTCCCTCTCCGGCATCCGCAGATAGCCCTCCGCCCCGAGACGGTAGGAGATCTTCACCACGACGACATTCCCCGCCTCCGCGAGGGGCGACACGTCGTAGCGATGATCCTCGCTTCCTCCGGTAAGGTAGGATCCGCCGTGAATCCACACCATCACCGGAAGACTCCCCTGCGCCTTCCTCGGAGCCTCCGACTCCCCTGCAGAACCGACATTCACCGCCTCTGCCCCCGGCGGCACGGTCACGGTCAGGCAAAGCTCCCCCTCACGCATCTCCAACCCGGAATCCGGGCCGAGCAGCTCCCGCAGATGCGTGAGATCCTGCGGGCAGACGCAGCCCCACTCCCGTGCGTCATACACCTCACCCTCAGCATAATCCACCTCCTCCGGCAGCCCGAAACGGGTGTAACGCGCATAGACTATCCCCCGGAACACGACAGCCCCGCTGTCCGTCCGAAGTCCCCTGAACTTTCCGTCCGAGGTCACTGATGTTCCGATGAACGCCGCCATTCCGCCGCCAAAGTTTACTATATCATATCCGGAAGTAATCCGCAAAAACCTCGCGAATTTAAGGCTTTCCCCACAGGATTGAAAAAGATTTTCTCTTTTTGCACATATTTTCAGACCACAATACTTCGGTAAAATTTACCGATAATTTAAAAATCGAGCAGGCTAAAAGCCGG
>CAVIXF010000280.1:0-2612 GCA_963646585.1 Candidatus Gastranaerophilales bacterium HUM_1
AATATGTGCTCGTCGCGCTCGTCGTCGCCCTGCTCGGCGGCGTCTGTCTCTATTTCAGCAGCGTGCTGATCTATCTCCTGCTCGCCGGAGTCGTGTCGCTCGTGGCGCGTCCGATAATGAAACTGCTCGGGAAAGTCCGCGTCAGGGGGCGCAGGATGCCGGGATGGCTGGAGGCGGCTCTGACGATAGTCATACTTCTGGTCATCTTCCTTTCGGTGATTCTCGGAGTAACTCCTCTGCTGACGAGCGTGGTCAATGAAGTCACCTCGGCATACAGCGGCAACATCCAGGGGGTCGCGGGCCCGCTGCGGGATTTCAACCTGTGGCTGACCGACACCTTCCCCGCCCTCGGAAAGGATTTCAGGATCGAGATCGTCGCCCTGCACGAATTCCAGAAGGCGTTCGACATCTCCATATTCTCCAGCATCATAGGCTCCGTGGCGACTTTTCTCGCCAATTTCGGCATAGGCCTGTTCTCGGTGATTTTCATAGCGTTCTTCTTCATCCGCGACGAGGGCCTCTTCACCAGAATCATCGCGTCGCTGGTCCCTGACAGGCTCGAAGGCAGCGTGAAGGAGTCCCTCTCCGACGTGGAATACCTGCTGAGCCGCTACTTCGTCGGCATCCTCATCGAGATGGCCGGGGTGGCGCTGCTCGACTTCCTCGGGCTCGCCCTCATCGCGAGACTGCCCTGGGGCTCCGCGCTCGGAATCGCCTTCCTCGCGGGGCTGCTCAATGTTATTCCGTATGTCGGGCCGCTCATCGGAACCTGCCTCGGAACAATTATGGGACTGATACTCAAATACTGCGGAACGGGCGTGGTCGGTCTGGACGTGCCTTTCTGGGCGTTCGCGCTGATTCTGCTCGTGATAATGTGCCTGACGCAGCTTGTGGACAATTTCGTCTATCAGCCGGTCATCTACTCGAACAGCATCAAGGCCAACCCCCTTGAAATTTTCATCGTGCTGCTTATGGCGGCGACGCTCGGCGGAGTGTTCGGAATGCTTGTCGCGATTCCGTGCTACACCGTCGTCAGGGTCATCGCCGGACGCTTCTTCCGGAACGTCAAGCCGATACGGATGCTGATTCCGGAGGAGAAAATCAGCCGGGCCGGGGACGGCGACAAGAAGACACAATCCCACTGATATGGACTCAATATGATTTGATATGGGACTCAATATGACTGAAATCGTAGGATACGCCGCCACGGCGGCTCTCCTGCTCGGCTATCTGCCGCAGACGATACACACGATCCGCACCCGAAAGACGGATGACATCGCCACGTGCACCTTCCTGATGATGGGCATAGGCTCGATACTGTTCTGCATCTACGGCGTGCTTCTCCCGAACTGGCCTATGACCATAGCCAACGGGGCCACTACCCTGATGAGCGCGGTCATCTTCGGAATCAAGATATACAACGACCATTTCAAGAAGAATTAAGAAACCTTCATATTTCTAAAAACTACACATTTATGTCATTTGCGGAAGAAAGAATCAACTTCACGGCGCTCACGTTCGACGACGTATTGCTCGTGCCCGCCTACTCCGAGGTGCTGCCACGGGAAGTAAGCGTAAAAGCCCGTTTCACCAGGAACATCAGCCTTAACATTCCTGTCGTTTCGGCGGCTATGGACACCGTCTCCGAGGCGGAGATGGCCTCGGCGGTCGCGAAGAAAGGCGGCATCAGCGTGATACACAAGAATATGAGCATCGAAGCCCAGGCGGCGCAGGTTCGGAAGGTGAAGTCGGTTTCCGCAGAGGGAGAGAAGGACGCCTGCCTCGACTCAAAGGGAAGGCTTCGGTCGGCGGCCGGAGCGGGCATCACTGCGGACGTGCTTGACAGGGTGTCCGCGCTGGTGAAGGAGGGGGTTGACGCGGTCGTGCTCGACTCCGCCCACGGCGACTCGAAAGGGGTGATTGACGCTCTGAAGAAAATCAAGGCGGCGTTCCCGGAGCTTGATGTGGTGGTGGGCAACATAGCCACGGCGGAGGCCGCCGTCCGTCTGATCGAGGCGGGGGCGGATTCGCTCAAGGTCGGCATCGGCCCGGGTTCGATCTGCACGACGAGAATCATCGCCGGTGTGGGCGTGCCGCAGATTTCCGCGATTTACGAGGTCGCGAAGGCGGCAGAGGGCAGCGGCGTTCCGGTCATAGCCGACGGAGGTCTGCGCTACTCCGGAGACATCGTGAAGGCTCTGGCGGCCGGCGGGGACTGCGTGATGATAGGCTCTATGTTCGCCGGGACGGACGAAGCTCCGGGAGAGGTCTTCGAGGACGGCGGATGCAAGTTCAAGGCTTACAGGGGTATGGGTTCCATCGACGCGATGAAGGCCGGCTCCGGAGACCGCTATTTCCAGGACGGCAAGGCGGAGATGAAGAAACTGGTTCCGGAAGGAGTCGTCGCGAGGGTGGCCTACAAGGGAAGCGTCAAGGACATCATCTACCAGCTGGTCGGCGGCCTGCGCTCCGGAATGGGCTACTGCGGGGCGGCCGACATCGACGCGCTGCACTCCGCCCGCTTCGTCCGCATCACAGGCAACGGGCTTGTGGAGAATCATCCGCACGACGTCACGATGACCGCCACCCCTCCGAACTACCACAAATAACTG
>CAVIXF010000281.1:0-2589 GCA_963646585.1 Candidatus Gastranaerophilales bacterium HUM_1
ACGACCCTCTGCTTGCAAAGCAGATGCTCTAGCCAACTGAGCTATACCCCCTTTTCGTTTCTTTTTGGCGTCTGCGGCGTTGTCCTCCCTCATCAGTCGGTCATTACCAAAAGGTAACTCCCTCCATCTTCGGTCGTCCGCCTTGCATCCATCCAAAAACAAACCTCAAATGGCGTCTGCGGAGACGCTGATTTGAATGAACTTTTGTGGGAGCAGAGGGAGTCGAACCCCCGACCCTCTGCTTGTAAGGCAGACGCTCTGAACCAACTGAGCTATGCTCCCATTTTGCCGTTTCTGCGGTGCAGTCAGATTCTTTAAAGAACTTTTCCCCGAACGGGATTGCAAAGGTAGGCAAAATTTTCTTGTCTGCAAGCGTTTTTTGAAAAAAGTGATCAATGAAACCTGAGGCAGTTTATTTTTTTATGTTTCAATATGGCTGCTGGACATCGCTCGCCCTGACAAACTCCGCCGGGATTTCGGTCTGATAGACTGACGCCCGCAGGAATGCTCCGAACGCTCCGATGTCGGAGAGCAGATCCTGTTTCTCCACCTGAATGGTCTCACCGATGACCACCCTGTGCATCCCCTTCGCCTTGTTGAAGATTTCGCGGGGCAGGCGCAGCAGGCGCACCTTCCAGTCGATAAGCCCGAGGGAGTAGTAGAACTTCGAGTTGCGGTCGATGAAATGCACCGGAACAATCGGGACCCTTACCTTCTTTATCAGACGGATCAGGCTCTCCTGCCATTCGCGGTCGGAGATGTCGTGCTCCTTCGGATGCAGGTCGGAGACCGCCCCGGACGGGAAGAATCCCACGGCGTGGCCGTCCCGCAGCCTCAGCAGCGTCTCGCGCACTCCGTTGAGAGTCGTGCGCGTCGGCTCGTTCTTCTGGGTCGTGGTGGGATTGACAGTGATGAACGCCGGGCGGAGCGGCTCGACGCGGCCGAGAATCTCGTTGACCATCACCTTGTAGTCCGGCCTGCGGGGGAGGAAGAGGTCGAGCAGGATGATGCCGTCAAGTCCGCCGTAAGGGTGGTTGCTGATGGTGATGAACGCGCCGTCCGGCAGGCTTGAGAGCCTGTCCGCGTTGCCGATGAGGTAGTCGCAGCCCATATTCCCGAGCAGCCTCCGGACTGCGTCCTTCGTCGGATGAAGCCCGTAGATGCTGTCATAGAGCGCGTTGAGCCGTTTCACCCCGGTGAGCGACATAAGACAGTTCCCGAACCACCGCCCCCAAGAGCCCCGGAAGAGCGGGGACATCGCGCCAAGCTCCTCTATGCTAAGGAGCTCGTGCTCCGGCCGCACAGCCTTCTTCCGGAAGACGAGAATCTCCGCGAGGAAGTAGTTGAGTATTCCGGAGATGCAGACCGCCACGAGGTTGCACAGCCAGGCTCCCCAGCCGAAGATCCTCTCGAAGAGGATGAGGAAGACCATCTTCACGCAGAATCCGAATATGCAGGAGACGTTGAACCCTCCGAAATGCCTCCAGAAGCTTCTTGCGGACGTGCGGTCGCTGATGCGGTTCTTCCAGATCCAGTAGTAGGACATCAGGAAGTTGGCGAAGGTCGCGACCTCGAAGGAGATCGCCGGGCCTATGAGGTATTCGCCCCAGTAGGAGAACGGCCCCCAGAACCCGCTCGCGGGGTGGAGCGCCGTCATCTGTTTGAGCATCCGCCCGACAAGCCAGAGGACGGCCGTGTCGACCCCCGTCCCGAGCGCACGGCTCACCACGAACTCGACCCACTTCTTCAGAGAAAGAGCCTTGTCCGTCTGTGTCTTTCCGCAGTCTCCTGTCCTGTTCTCTTCTTCCATTCCGTTTCAGTCAGCGATGAATCAGCCGTCGGCAAGCCCCTCCGGAAACCGGAAGGCGACGGATTTGTAAGCATTGAGGATTGCTCAGTCCTCGATGTTCCCGTCAAAAGGCTTCGGCGGGTCAATCTTTGAAAGCGCCTTCTCGTCCTTGATCTGGGAGTGTATGAGAAGCAGGAAGATTATGCAGCCCAGACCTATGGCAATCCAGTCGAACGGCGTGTACTCTCCGTTGAGGCTGCTCAGCCCGTCCTTGAAGCTGTCTACCGTCACGATGTAGCCGTCCCACGGGACATAGATCAGAAGGATGACGCAGACCGCAGCGATGATGCGGAACTCGGTCGGGCCGAGCTTACCGTAGGTGAGCTTGAACTCGTTCTTGAGTATGGTTCCGATGTAGGTGTGCGCGGAAATCGCGAGATAGGCCACCAGCACGAAGAGCGCCACGTCCATCCTGACGATGGGGGAGATGCCGGCCCCGATGCACATAATGATGATTGTGAATATGTCGACGTTGTGGTCGATGAAGAAGCCGTAGACAGGCCTCTGCGTGTGCCTCACCCGGGCCATAGAGCCGTCGAGGCTGTCACCGTACCAGTTTATCGCGAGCCCCGCCACCGAAAGCCACATCCACTGAAGATTGAGGTTCGCGAGGCCGAAGCCGACCGCGCAGAGAATCGCGCCCAGAGTGCCTATGACCGTGAGCATATTAGACGTCGCCCATTTCGGCTGGCGTTTCGCGAGCCACACCAGAGCCTTCTTCTCCGCCGCGTTGAGCAGGG
>CAVIXF010000282.1:0-2587 GCA_963646585.1 Candidatus Gastranaerophilales bacterium HUM_1
AATACAGGCTGCTCGACTCGGCGCGTTATGCGGCCGGGCACGAATTCACGGTGCTGACAACGACGCTCGCCTCTTCAAGATGGAAGTCGCTGGAACAGATCAATGAGGCGGGCCGCTGGGCCGTGGAGCAGGTGAACGGCGCGGCGGGGCATAAGCGGGCGAAACCGGGGGACGGTTCAGCTCAGGACTTGAAGCCATCGCCTGACGGGAGTCCTGCGGCGGATGGCGACGGGCTTGTCTGGTGGGAGCAGAACTGGCGCAAGGGCGGCTTGCAGGAGCGGCGCTCGCAAATCATCAAGGAGTACAACTTCTACAACCAGACCTGGTGCGGCTGCGAGTACAGCCGGCGAGGCTGAACGGGAGCGGATCGCCGCACAGGTGCTCATTTATGCGCTTTGACAGATTCCACACTGAAGTATACCCTTGCAAATGCCGATGCAGATTCCCAAACAAAGTGCTCAACTATCACTATGACAGGCGATTACCTCTTAAATTCGACAATGAGTGCTGTTTCGGAGGCGACGGTTGTGTCGTCGTCGACTGTGAGCGGGGTGTCTGTGAGGACATCGTGGCCGTCGCGGAGACCGGCTGTGATTTCAGCGTAATTGCTCCACGGAACTTTCTTCTCCTCGTCGGAGTTGTTTATGAAGACGAACACTGCCGCCGAGTCATTGTAGCGGAAGAAAGCGTACGTGTTGTCGCGGGAAAGGAAATGGAGGGTGCGCCCGCTGTGGATGACCTCGGCGGTCTTCCTCCAGTTGAAGAGGCGGCTCACATAGTCGAACAACCCGGCGGCCTGCCCCGGATAGACGGCCTCCCCGTCTGTGTTCACGCGCTGAGCCTCGCGCCCCTCTCTGGTGAAGAGATTCACACTGTCTCCGTCCCAGCCTCCCGGGAAATCCACCCTGAGGCCTCCGTGCCCCTGCGTGCGGTCTGCGGAGAGCATCATCAGCTCGTCTCCGGCGAAAATCTGCGGGATTCCGCGCAGGGTCGCCAACAGTGTCATCGCCAGTTTGAACTTCTTCGGGTTCTTCCCGACGATGTCGCCGATGCGGTCGGTGTCGTGGTTGCCGGCGAAAATCAGGACGTTGTCGATGTCGGCGTAGAGATAGTCGTGCGAGAGGATGTCATAGACCCTCGTCATCCCCTTTCCCCAGCCGGCCTCCTCGACAAGGCCGGCGCAGAGCGCGTCCCGCAGAGGGAAGTCCATCACCGAAGGCAGGTTGGAGTTGAACCCGTCACGGTTCGGCGCGTCCTTCTGCCAGTAGACGAGCTGCGGAATCGAGGAGGTCCAGCATTCGCCCACTATGTTGAAATTGGGATATTCGTCAGTCACCGACTTGCACCAGCGGGACATCGGCTCCTTCTCGTTGTACGGGTAGGTGTCGACCCGGAATCCGTCGAGACCGGCATATTCCGCCCACCACACGGCCCACTGTCTGAAGTAGTTGAGAACGAACGGGTTGCCGAGGTTCATATCCGGCATCGAAGGCACGAACCAGCCGCTCTCCTGGATTTCGAGGTCCCGTTTCGAGGCGTTGGTGTCCATATTCGCGGAGAAGCAGCCGTTCGTCTGGGTGTATTCCGGGAACTGATGAATCCAGTCGTGGAAAGGCAGGTCCTCCATCCACCAGTGCGCGATTCCGCAATGGTTCGTGACTATGTCCATAATCACCTTCAGACCCTTTTCGTGAGCCTTGGCGACAAACTCGCGGTAGAGTTCGTTGCTTCCGAAACGCGGGTCTATGCGGTAGTAGTCGGAGGCGGCGTAGCCGTGGTAGGACTCCTGCGCGACATTGTCTTCGAGGAGCGGGGTTGACCAGATTGCGGTCGCCCCGAGTTCGGCGATGTAGTCCAGGTGGTCGATGATCCCCCGGATGTCGCCGCCGTGCCGTCCGAAAAATTCGCTTCTGTCGGGCTTTTCCGCCGTGTCGGGCGTGGAGTCGTTGGACGGATCTCCGTTCGCGAAACGGTCAGGCATAATGAGATAGACCATATCCGCGCTCGAAAAACTCCCCCTCTGCGCAGAGCCTTCCGCCCTCTCCCCTATCTCGTAGGCGCGTTTGAAACTTTCGCCGTCCTTTGAAAAGACAAGGTAATATGTCCCCGGCTTCGCATCCGGAGACACGGCGACGTCGATGAAAAGATAGTTCGGGCTGTCGGCCTTGTGCACCTCCCGGATTTTCACGCCCTCAACGCCCACGGCGCTTTCGAGAGCGACATCATATTCCGAAATCCCCGTCCCCTGCACCAGCAGCTGGAGCGGAGTGTGCATACCGACCCACCACGAAAGCGGTTCGACCCTCCGAACCTGCACATCAGACGCATCTGCGACCGATTCCGGAGTAAATCCCCCGTTTCCCGCACACGAAGCAAGTATGACAGCCGCCATAATCCAGAATAACCTTTTCATTTGAGAGCGCAAATTTATAAATTTTCAAAAATCTCTTTACCCGGGGCATCCCGCCGGAAGCCGTCCCGCCGGAAGCCATCACGTCGGAGTCCGTCCCGTCGGAGTCCATCCCGCCGGAAGCCGTCCCGCCCGAGTCCGTCTCACCCGAGGGTGATGAGTCGGAACTCACCCGGT
>CAVIXF010000283.1:0-2534 GCA_963646585.1 Candidatus Gastranaerophilales bacterium HUM_1
CTCGGAGGCCCGTACACGGAATACGGGACGTGCAGGCTGGACTGCATCGTGACGGTGGTGGACGCGCTGAGGATGCAGAGCGAGTTCGATTGCGGCGACACTCTCGTCCTGAAGAACATAGAGGAGGACGACATCGAGAACCTGCTCATCCAGCAGATCGAATTCTGCAACATAGTGCTTCTCAACAAGGCCGCCGACGTCTCCCCTAAAGAGCGCGAGCGCATCAAGGCCATCATCCGGGAGCTTCAGCCTGACGCGGAAATCATAGAATGCAACTACGGGGACGTCGAGCTTGAGAGGATTCTCGACACACATCTGTTCGACTACGGCCGCACCTCCGGTTCCGCCGGATGGATCAAGGGGATTGAAGGCGACGCGGACGAGCAGCAGCATAAGGGCGAGGATGAGGATGAAGATGAGAATGAGAATGAGAATGAAGACGGGCGCGGGCATCATCACCATCACGATGAAGACGGGCACGGTCATCATCACCACCATCACGAGCACGAGGGCGGCGAAGTCGAGGAATACGGAATCGGAACATTCGTCTATTTCCGACGCAAGGCGTTCGATATGAACAAGTTCGACAACTTCGTAGCGAAAAGATGGACGAAAAACATCATCCGCGCCAAAGGCCTGTGCTATTTCACCGACGACCGGGATATGTCCTATCTGTTCGAGCAGGCGGGAAGGCAGTTCCAGCTACGGGCCGCCGGGAAATGGTATGCCACCGCTCCGGAAGAAGACCTGAAGCAGATCGCCGAAGAAGACCCGAACTTCAGAAAAGACTGGGATCCGGTCTACGGCGACCGTATGCAGAAACTGGTGTTCATCGGCCAGCGCCTCGACCGGGAGCAGCTCACCCGCGACCTTGACAGCTGCCTTGAGGATTAGAAGCTCGCCGCCGCCCTCTGACTGCGAATCAGGCTGTACTTCAATAACACGGAATAAGGCGCAGGAAGAGCGAATCCGCAACGGATTCCACGACATATCGCAAGACCTCGACGCCATATTCGCGTGATTCTGTGTCGCGGCAATTCACGCACTCCATCTGACAAGCTCTGACAGTCTCCACCTTGAATTTGTACCGGCCATCGGGAGACGTGGCCACGGGGCTGACTAAAAAGTATTAGTCAAGCCCCTTTTTCTTGTTTTTCGGCGAGGTCAACCTCGACCTTGTCTCCAAATACTCAATTCTCAGAGGGTTATTCTGACTTTTTAGTCAGCCCCTTTTTCGTATCACAACCGGGACGGCGTTCACCGCCCGACATTCAGGTGTAGATAATAACGTGGATTTCCCCCAAAGTGGATTTGAAAAAGGGGCCACGGAGAGCGGCTTTCAAAGGTAAGCAAGTCTTGTTATCATTCCAAGTTTTTTAGCATTTTTTGAGTTTCTTTTACTCTGTATGACTGTCCGGTCATATTGACCAGTCTGGCCCTGTGACAGAGGCGGTCTACGAGCGCGGAGCAGAGTACTTTGTCCTTGATTATTTCCTCCCATCTTGTGAACGGGAGGTTAGTCGTTATTATGATGGAATGCGTGCCTGTGCGCGTAGATATCATATTGAAGAGCAGTTCTGCGCCCTCCTTGTCGAAGCCGACGTAACCCATCTCATCGCAGATTACCAGGTCATATTTCTTGAACTTAGCCTCCAGGGACTGCTGGGTCTTGTTGGTCTTTGCCTCACGGATCTGAGTGAGAAGGTGCGGGACGGTGGTGAAGTACACGCTGAAGCCTTCCATACAGGCTTTTATTCCAAGACCTATCGCAATATGAGTCTTGCCGGTTCCGGGATTCCCGTACATTACTATATTTCTCCCTTCCCGGATAAAGTTGAGCGTCTCCAACTCTGGGAGAAGATTCCGGCCATCGGCCGGAAGATCTTCCCTTACAAGTTCCTGAAGGTACTTCATCTGAGAGAAGTTGGCCTTCCTTATTCTTACATATTTCCTGTTCTCGATGCGCTGCTCGATTTCCCGTTGCAGCAGGGCCTGCAGGAACAGGTGGTAGTCCCACCCTCCTGCAGCCGCATCAGCTGCGATATCATCCAGACTGTCCTTGACGGTCGGAAGTTTGAGCTCCTTCAAATATCTGATAATGAGTTCGGTGTCGTTTGTCGTGTGGTCCATGTCGCGTCTCATTCGGGCAATTTGGCCCCATTTTCCATTACATTTTCAAGCTGGGAGAGAATGTCTTCAGAACCAGTCTCTATTTCAATGAACTCGTCACTCTTCTGATCGTCACGGAAAGGCTCATTCGGCGAGAGCATCGTGTGAAGGGCCACTTTGAAGTGGTCTGAGGTGAAAGTCTTGACCCCGTCCCATCTGATCAGGTCTGCTGCCTTGACGACGTCCTCATAAGCGATGTTGTTGTCACGGACATATTTTACTAGTCCGAGGAACTCCTTCCCATTATCCTTGAAGTACTTGTGGTATATGACCTGCATGCTCATCGGCATCTGGTGGAACGCCTCGGAGTACTGTATTGCGGACGTCTTCTTCATCAGCGTGGAGATGTAGTGATTGATGTCCAC
>CAVIXF010000284.1:0-2523 GCA_963646585.1 Candidatus Gastranaerophilales bacterium HUM_1
GATTTCTCGGTGGAGATGCGCAGCCCCTCATCGTCGGGGCTGGATCTGACTGGCAAGTCGGTCGCGATAGTGTATCCGCAGGGGATGCTGTCGCTTCAGGAGAACAAACTCACCTCGTCGATTGTCTCGGCTCTCGCGGACAGGCTGGACGCGGACTACCCGGAAAGCGACTCGACCGCCGTCTATTCAATCAGATACACCGACGACTACAACAGGAAAGCCGTGCTGGACTCGCTCGTGAGTCTCACTCTCAGGACGGACGCGGACGTGCTTTTCTTCTTCTGCCGTCCGAAGTCCTTTGAAAGCGGCTACAAGGAAGGCTATTTCACGATGCCGCTGTACTGCTATGACGCTCTCTCAGGGGAAAAACGCGCGATACGCTCCTACACCATAGCGGGGGAGGCCGGCTCCGATCCGGAGGCTTCCGGAAGGTCTATGGGCGACAAAATCTCCGAATCATTCGCTCCTCAGTGGCGCAGGGGGGATTTCAGCCTCTGGTACAGCTCCGACTCGGCGTGGATCTCCGCTTTTGAGGAGGCGATGGACTTCAACTGGGACAAGGCGGTGAAACAGTGGATGGGCGTTCTGGAGAACACTACAAACAGCCTTGACCGCGCCTGCCTTGAATACAACATCGGTCTGGGCTGCTATATGATGGGGAACAGCTCGCTGACCCGGCAGTGGCTGGAGCAGTCGGCGGCGGAGTATCCGTCCGACCTTACCACCTCTCTTCTGGAGAGACTTCCTTAGAAGGCGAATTGCTTCGTTACGCTCCTTGTCCAAAGGGGTGACTAAAAAGGGTTTTAGCCATCCCTTTGTCACCTCTTAACCCCCGCAGACTGTCGTCTGCGACCCCTGTAGGGGTATCTCGCGCCTCCGGCGCGGTCCCTGCGGGACTTTTTGGCGGCCCCTCACCTCAAAAAACTTGACAGGCCTGGTCTCGTTACTCCTTTCTTGACCTCCGGTTGAAGATTCTGGAGAAGCGTTCCTTGCGGCGTTCCGTGATTTTCTGCGCGATTTCGCCGTCGTAATGCTCGAAGGTCTGCGGCCATCTGCTTTTGATTCTCGCAATCTGCTCCCTGATGAACGAGTCGATGTGGCGGGCGCGTTTCTCCTCGTATATGTCATTGAAATCCACGAGTATTCCCGTCTCCTCCACGTCTCCGAACTCGTCGTTCACCGCAGTCCCGAAGACTTTGAGGGAAGGGGACAGCCCCATATAGCTGTTCACGAGTGGGGGGATGTTCTCGCCGAGGGCGCGGATTTCACGGTTGAGAATGCGGTAGTCCGCCTTGAAGTCGTCTTCGGTCAGCACCGCGTCCATATTCCGGGCCGGAGTCTCTATAGTGACGGGCTTCTTCGTGGTGACAAGCCCTTCCGTGTCCTTGAAATGCTTGTTCAGGAAATGGAGTATGAGGTCGCGGCCGTAGCGGTTGAATGACGGATACATAGTCATCTTCCCGAAATACCATCTCATCCCCGGGCGCATCATCATCAGCGCTCCGAGACCGTCCCAGAGGTTGTCGAGCGCGAACAGAGCCTTGCTCCCCGCCTGGACCCGCTGGTATTTCCGGGAAATGAACGAACGTCCGAGTTCGATGGTGAAGGGGAGATATTCCCTTATGAACTTCTCCGAGAAATTGAACAGGTGCGACGTCGCGAGGACAGGCTGTCCGCTTCCGTCAAGTTTCACGTCCGTCCCGAAGATGAACCTGTAGCCTCCGATGATGTCCCCGTCGTCCGGATTCCACACTATCAGCTGCATACAGGGGGAGTCCATAGTGTCGAATCCGTCGATGTCCATCTTCAGCCCCGTGCCGCCGCCGGCCTCGCGGAAGGTCTCCTCGCGGAGACGCCCGATCTCCCGCATCACGTTGGGGGAGTCCTGCGACGAGATGACGTAAAGCTCGTTTCCGGCCTTGTTAGTGTTGCGCAATTTCTTGTCCGGCGTCAGCTCCGCCTTAAGAAGAGTCGGATTCACCGGCGATATTATGTTTTCCATCGATTTCTGCATTCGTCTTTAGACAATATCCGGCGGAGGAAGTTTATTCCCGCGTCCCGGGGGTGTCGCTCGCTTGGCTGTGTCCCGCCCCGTCCGGCTTACTCAAGATCATATACTTTGTCCCGGATGATTCCGGCCCACTCCTTCGCGCTGCGGCTTCCGTCCAGACTTTGCCACGGGACCGGCTTCCCGAACACCACGCGGAAAGTCTTCCCCCGGGCGCGGTAGAGTTCGTCGGGGAGGAAGGCCATCGCGATGTTGAACTTGAGTTTCAGGAACTTGGATATGCCGGCGACGCGGTAGAACCGTCCGGAGTTCTCGGCTATGAAATGGACTGGGACTATGTCCCTCCCGTACTCGACGCTTTTCCTGACGAAGACCTTGCCCCATTCCAGATCCTGCACCTTTCCTCCGATTTTCCGCGAGCACAGTCCGGCCGGGAACATAAGTATCTGATTATCAGATTTGAAAATCTCGTCGGTGAGCCGTGGGAGTTCGCGGTTCTGCGTTCCGATTCCCCC
>CAVIXF010000285.1:0-2522 GCA_963646585.1 Candidatus Gastranaerophilales bacterium HUM_1
ATCGGGCAGGGTTCTTTCGCGTATTTCAACGCGCCGTCGCGGCTGAGAATCGCGCCGGCGAAGGCTATGACTCCGGCGTAGTTGAATCCCTCCGGAAGCGCGGCCGCCCATCTGCCAGAGTTGGAGATTTCGTACTCCGCCTGAAGCACGCTGATGGCCCCCGCCGACGAACCGGAAATCACGATGTTCTCCGGGTCGATTCCGAACTCCCCGGCATTGTCGATGAGGAACGCCGTCGCGCTGAAGAGGTCTTCAACCGCGATGTGTATGGCGTTGTCTATCGCGTCCACGTTGCCTATTCCGACATTCTTCTGGCCCTTGAGCCCGAGCCGGTAGTCTATCGAGACGATTCTGTAGCCCTCCTCACGCATCCGGCCGAACCAGACGCGGTCTTCCTTGCAGTCCCTCGTCCCGCCGACGAAGCCGCCTCCGAACATAAAGATGATGGTGGGCTTCGCCTTGCCACCCGGGTATATGCCGCTTCCGTGGGCTGGTTCGTATATGTCGAGATACAGCTGGCAGCTGTCCCGCTGCGCATAGATGTAGGTGCCGTCGGGCGTCGCGGCCTTTTCGCGGGTCTCCGCGTTCGCGGCGATGAGAAATGAGAGAGTCATCACCGCTGACAGCGCGGCTGTTCTGATTGTCCTGTTCATATCGTTTTGTCTGAGTTTCTGTGCGGGCGGACCGCCTTGATTGAGTCCGCAGCTACCTGTCTGTTTTCTTGTCTTCTTTGTTTTTCCGTTTCACGGCGCGGGACTTGGGGGCGGTTGTGCCGTTGCCTGCTGGAGAGCCGGCTTTGCCACTTCTGGCAGAGGTGACGGCCGCGCCGTTGCCTGTAGGAGAGCCGTCTGTGCCGTTTCTTGCAGATGAACCGGCCTTGCCGCTTCCGGCAGCGGAGACGACCGTGCCGTTGCCGTCAGGGCTGAGACTGATCTGGAGCTCCGTCCCGTCCGCCGCCCCGCGATGTTCGCGGCGGGCTATGACATACTCCGCCATAGGGTCTTCCACATACTTCTGTATCGCTCTGCGCAGCGGTCTCGCCCCGTAGGCGGGGTCGAAGCCAGACTCCGCGATGAGCTTTTTGACGGACGGCGCGACGCCCAGCCTGTAGCCGGCTTCCCGGATGCGCTTCTGAAGAGCCTTGACCTCGATGTCGACGATCTTGCGGATGTCACCGCCGTCGAGGCTCCGGAAATAGACGATGTCGTCGATCCTGTTGAGGAACTCCGGCGGGAAGGTCTTTTTCACCGCCTTCTCCACCACTGTCCGGCGGTTGCCCTCGACGTTCCGACCAGCCGCCGCGAATCCGACCCCGGCCCCGTATTCGTCCACCTCCCTGGACCCCGCGTTGGAGGTCATTATCAGGATGGTGTTGCGGAAGTCGACCGTGTTCCCGTCGCCGTCCGTCAGCCGCCCGTCGTCCAGCACCTGGAGAAGCAGGTTGAACACGTCCGGGTGCGCCTTCTCGATTTCGTCCAGGAGCACCACGCTGTAGGGCTTGCGGCGCACCTTCTCGCTGAGCTGTCCGCCCTCGCCGTAGCCGACATAGCCAGGAGGCGCGCCGATGAGCCGGGAGACGTTGAACTTCTCGGAGTATTCGCTCATATCGACCCGCACCAGGTTGTCCGCCGAGTCGAAGAGGCATTCCGCGAGCGACTTCGCCAGCTTGGTCTTGCCCACGCCGGTCGGCCCGGTGAACAGGAAGCTGCCGATCGGCCGGAGGGGATCCTTGATCCCCGCGCGATTCCTGCGAATCGCGCGGACGACGCCGTCCACGGCGTCGTCCTGGCCGACAACCTCCCGCGAAAGCCTCCCGCGCATCTTCAGCAGCCTCGCGCTCTCCGACCTGGCCACATTGCTCACCGGTATGCCTGTCATCTTCGAGACGACCTCCGCCACGTCGCTCTGCCGCACGCTGTCGCGCCCGCCGCGCAGATTCACCATCGACCCGGCCTCGTCCATCACGTCCAGCGCCTTGTCCGGAAGGCAGCGTCCGGTGATGTAGCGCTGCGACATAGTCACGCAGGCCTTGAGCGCCTCCTCCATATACTCCACCTTGTGGTACTGCTCATACCTCGGGCACATCCTCCGGAGAATAGACAGGGTCTGCTCCTCTCCGGTCGGCTCGACGACCACCTTCTGGAACCGCCTGTCAAGCGCCCCGTCCTTCTCCACGATTTTGCGGAACTCGTCCAGCGTGGTCGCCCCGATGCACTGGATCTCCCCACGGGCAAGCGCGGGCTTCAGTATGTTCGCCGCGTCAAGGCTTCCAGAGCCGCCTCCCGCCCCGACAATCGTGTGGAACTCGTCTATGAACAGGATTATGTCCGGATTCTCGTTGATTTCGCTCATAATCCCCTTGAGCCTCTTCTCGAAATCGCCCCTGTAGCGCGTCCCTGCCACGACCGAAGCGATGTCAAGCGACAGAAGCCGCCTGTCTTTCAACGCCGGCGGGATGTTTCCGGTGGCTATGCGTATCGCGATGCCCTCCACGATCGCCGATTTTCCGACCCCCGGGTCTC
>CAVIXF010000286.1:0-2514 GCA_963646585.1 Candidatus Gastranaerophilales bacterium HUM_1
GCAGCGTGCGGAACCGCGCCGACATCAGATAATATTTCAACTTTCCCATAAATCTGTTCCGAAATGGATTGTCATTCTGTCCGGATTCATATCTGCATATATCCCGCAAATTTAACCAAAATTTACCATAGTCTTTCATCGCCTTGTCCAGAGCCGGAGCCAGAGACGGGGTCGGAGTCGGATTCGGAGCCAGAGCCGTGACCGGAGCGGGCGGAGGGTGTCATATTCCCGTCCGATAGCAGGTATTGAGACATTTCATAACAGATTCTTTCTCCATATTCCCGGCCGGCATATCTTTGCGCCGCTTTTCAAAAAAGCGCATATCGAACATATATCGAAAAAGTATATAAAACATAAGGTTATGCAACTCACGGTATTTTTCATTATGGTCATCCTCTGTGTGGCGGGGAGCATCTTCACGGCATTCGACAAAATGAATCGTCTCAAGAAAATCAAGGTCAGGAATCAGAAACCGGACATCCGGAAAATCAGGGACGTGATTTCGGAATAAGAGAAACGGTGTCTGAGGAAAGGCGCGTTTCCGGGGGCCTTCAGTCAGTTTCCTCAGACCCGAAAGTGTAGTGTTTTAAAAGTTTCTCATTATGGATCTTTTTCTTCATTTTGCAGACTGCGTGAATTCTAACGCGCAGGTAATCATCATAGTGTGCGTCGCGGCGGTTGTCGCGGTTCCCGTTCTCGGATGGCTTTTCAAGGAGAATCACAAGCATCACATCATAACTTGGGACAGCACCGACAGCAACCACTATCTCGACTGAACCCCGGGGATATGGAAGATGTCGGGAACAAAAATGCAGTCACAGATGGCGCGGGAGCGTCGAATCCGATGCACGAACAAGTGCTGAGTCCGACGCACGAGCATCTGAAAGGTCTGTGCCGCTTTCTGTCCGAATATGCCGCCAAACTGCTTTCGAGCGGAACGACTACCATCCGGACGGAGAAGAATGTCGTCAGAATCGCTGAATCCTACGGTGCGCTGGCGGATTTCGCCGTCCTTCCTAACGAGATAATGCTCACGCTCTGGGACAGGAACAGGGAGCATTCCTACACCGTCAACTGCCGGATCAGCGAAACTTCGCTGAATTTCGACGCGGTGACGCGCCTCAGCTCGCTCAGCTGGAAAATATACGACGAACGGCTTCCGCTTGAGGATGCGTGGAGGGAATACGAGGAGATTCTGCGGGTCCCCCGCCTGAGATTCCCTGTGGTAATGCTTCTGGTGGGCTGCGCCAACGCCTCATTCTGCAGGCTGTTCAGCGGCGACTGGATTTCGATGGCCATAGTCTTCGTCGCCACGGTCTGCGGATTCTACGTCAAGCACGAGATGGTCGTGAAACAGGGTCTTAACACCCAGCTCGCGATTGTCGCGTCGAGCTGCCTGTCCGCGATAATAAGCTGCTCCGGCTATGTGTTCGGCTGGGGTGGGACGCCGGACATCGCCCTCGCCACCAGCGTGCTGTGGCTTGTGCCGGGGATTCCTTTCATAAACGCGATGAGCGACCTCATATACGGGCATTATGTCTGCTGCCTCAGCCGCTTCATCCAGGCCATCATCACGACGGTGTCCCTCTCGCTCGGGCTGTGCCTCGCGCTGATGATAATGCAGATCAACTATGTGTAGCAAATAGGTTAGAATATCTGAGGAGCTTAAATAAGTTATGATTGATTGGACGATTCCTGCCGCGGTCATTTCCGACGGATTGTTCGCTGCGATAGCGGCAATCGGTTTCGGCAGCATAAGCAACATTTCACGAAACAGCTTTCTTGGCTGCGCGATACTCGCGGCGACGGGGCATATGACCCGCTTCGTCCTGATGGAATATTTCGGAGTCCACATCGTGCAGGCCAGTTTCTTCGCCGGACTCGCGATAGGGCTGCTCTCCCTTCCCGTGGCGAAGTGGCGCAGATGCCCAGTCGAGGCTCTCTCCTTCCCGGCGCTGCTTCCGATGATTCCGGGGATGTACGCCTACAGGGCGGTCAACGCGCTGGTGCTCGCGATAATGGCGGGCGGCGAGGAGGCCTTCGCGCACTACCGCAACGTCTTCCACTACAATGCGCTCATCTGTCTCGTGGCCATCGTCCTGATGGTCCTCTCGACGATGATTCCGATATTCGTCTTCAGAAAGTTCTCGTTCTCAGTGACAAGAAGCCGGGGCGGGGAGAACTGACATACCGCTCGTCAAGATATTTCTTCCGCTCAATATTTTTCATCACTAATCGAATTTCGTGTCACCGGGTGACGGCGTTTCCGATTACGGATTTAGTTCTTCTATACGATGCCCCCATCCCGTGACTTCAATTATGTCTGTTACAGGTAGTTGGCTTTGCGGTAGGCGAGCGGTGTCATACCGGTGTGCTGCTTGAAATACCTTGTGAAGAACGAGGAGTCGCTGAATCTGTAGTCCCATACAATCTGTTTCAGGGACTTGTCGCTGTCCGACAGGTCAATCTTCAGTTTCAGTATGACATAATGGTCTATTATCGCCTTGGCGTTGT
>CAVIXF010000287.1:0-2512 GCA_963646585.1 Candidatus Gastranaerophilales bacterium HUM_1
CGTTCGGCATAGCTCAAGCAAGCTTGGCTCTGCGCTCTCTTATCGAAAAGGTTCGAGACTTATCTCTCTTTTCAACCTTTTAAAGCCCACGCACTTTTTCATCTCAACCCCCTGCCTTATATTAACCCATCCCGTCCCCTTAACAGGAGAAGTGGTGCTCCATTTGCCCTATCAACACATCCCCTCCCTCCGCAAACTGCGCACGGCGCTTTTGCGCCTTGTAGCTTTCACGGCCTTACGGCCGACGGGCAGAAGCCCTTGCCAAGTTTCGCAAATGCGAAACCTGAATTATTCCTTGTCCTCCTCGCAGTATTTCTTTATCACCCCGTAGGCGTCCCCTATTCCGAGTTCGCCGGCGCGGGAGAGGTCTATGCAGCCTTTCTCCCTGTCCTTCAGATAAATCTGGACGAGCCCACGGTTGAAATAGGCCTCGGCGAGGTAGGGATATGCCGACAGAGCCTTCGTATAGTTCTCGATGGCCTTCACGAAATCGGAGGAGAGACAGCAGAGGTTCGCGAGATTGTACAATATGTACGGAATATCCCCGGCTATCCTGTCCGCCTCGGTCAGGTCCGCGACGGCTTCGGAATAGTCGTAGTTCTTCGTCACCTGATCCTTCACCCGCGCCCTCGTATTTCCGGAATCGTCCATCGAAAGCGACTGGACGTTGCTCTCTATGCTTGAGATGAATTCGATCATATCCGCCTTCAGCACGCCCCGGTTCAGGAGGTAGAACGCCCTGTAGAGCCTCCCAAGCTCATCGTCGGCCCGGGCGGAGACGGCGTTGTCGTAGTGGCCGGACGCGGAGTTGTACTGCCGCCCCTGACTGTCCTCGACCCCCTTCAGGAACTCCGCCATCGCGTAAGGGACATCCCCGTCATAGGCTGCGGAGAAGTCGCAGTCCGCCGCTCCGGCCGGCCCGTCAAGTTTCACAGGCACTGGAAGTTCGGACTCAAACCTCTGGAGCAGAGGATTTTCGTAGATGTGGGAGACCGTATAGTTCTTCTCGCCGCCGGTCTCCGAAGGGACGAAGCGGAAGAGCGGGCGCAGCTTTATGTCGACATCGCGGTGCCGCAGCATCTCGTCATTGAAATCCTTCTTGGCGAAGTCGGCGTCGAACGCGAGCAGCGCACTGTATTTCTTCGTGGTGTCGGCGAGCGAGGCCTCGTCCGTGACGTTCTTCGCCCGATATTCCTCGACCTTCCGCCGCGCCGTCTCATAGTCCTCCTTCGACTCCTTCTTCTGTCCGAGAAGGTTCTTGACATAGGACCGGTTCATATAGGCCTTCGCGAAATCCGGATACAGTTCTATGGCCTTGTCGTAATCCTCCACCGCGTCCCTGTACATTCCGAGTTCTATGAGCACCGAAGCCCTGTTGAAATGGGCGAGGACATTGTCCGGATTTATGTTTATGACCCTGTCGAGGTCTTCGAGAGCCCCCTCGCAATCGCCCAGCTGCGCCAGGATCAGCCCCCGATTGTAGAGGGTGAGGGCGTTCCCCGGTTCGTCCCTCAGCACCCGGTCGAGGTCGGAGAGGGCTTCGCGGTATTTCTGCTGCCCGTAGTACATCAGAGCCCGGTTGAAGTAGGCGAAAGTGTTCGCGGTGTCAATCGATATCGCCTTGTCCATATCCCCCACCGCGAGGTCGAGCCTGTTCTGGGCGGCGTAGAGCCGTCCCCTGCGGACATACCCTTCAGCGTCGAAGCGGTCGATCCTTATGGCCTTGTTGTAGTCGCTCATCGCCTTGAGGGTGTCGCCGAGGAAGAGGTAGGACGCGCCTCTGTTGAGGTAGGCGGACGGGTCCTTCGGCTCCTTGCGTATGTAGCGGTCGAAGTCCTTCACCGCACTGTCGAAACGCTGCGAGAGGAAATAGGTGACACCCCGGCTGAAGTAGAGCCCGGAGTACCCGGGACGCAGTTCGAGCGCCTTGTTCAGGTCTTTCAGAGCCGCGTCGTAATTGCCTGTGCGGCTTTCGGTTATGCCGCGATAGTGGTAGCCGGAGGTGAATACCGGGTTTATGCGCACGGCGGTGTTGAAGTCCCGCTTCGCCCCACGGAAGTCACCGAGATTGTATTTGGCTATTCCCCGGAAGAAGTAGTTCTCGTAATCGGTGGAGTCGAGCCTCGCGAGTATGTTGAAGTTCTCGATGGCCTGTGAGAACTTGCCCTCGGAAAGGGCCACGCGCCCCCTGTACATAAAGACGTCCCTGTCATACTGGGCGGACAGCGGGAAAGCCGTCCCGAGAAAAAGGAGGACGGCCGCCACGACAAGTGGCAGCGCTCTGAAACAATTTGCCTTTCCCTGTTTGCCCATCGCGAAAAATTCACTACTTTTGGCGGCATTTTCTGAAAAAAAACGCCGGAATGCCCGCCGCAACGCTGACAGCCTGCAAAGATAATCATTTATTATGCCCCTTCTGACATCGACGACATATTTTTCCGAAATTTCAGCATCGGGGGCATTCCCCCGCCCGGCCGGCAACAGCATCAGCAACGGCTATAACGGCAACGGT
>CAVIXF010000288.1:0-2508 GCA_963646585.1 Candidatus Gastranaerophilales bacterium HUM_1
CCGCCAGACAATCCTTGATGTAACCGTTCCTCATCTGTCCCATAGCATACCGTTTTGCGGCGAAGGTAGCGCGAATAATCGACGCGCCCGTCCACAATCCAAACGTTTGGATTATTTCAGACTACGCCACAGAACGGTGTCTTTCAGAGAGACAGCCCCCGCCCCGGCGTCCACGATGAAGTCCGAGGGGCTGGCGTTCACCATATAGGACCTGCTCCGGCCGTCGTACAGAATCTCAAAGCGCCCGGGGCCGGCCAACACCCCGCAAGAGCGGAAACCTTTGTTGACATAATTTTTGAGGGAGCTGCGATGCCTGAGGATGTTCGCGACATATCTGACAAACTCCGGACTTCCGTCATCTTTAGTCGATATACGGCCATATATCTCTAAAGCATTGACTATAAGCCTGGAGGCATCACCGCCCATTCCCGTCATCCGCGCCTTGAACGCCGGGCAGTCGAACAGCCCGTCTCTGACATATTCGCCGGAATACGCATTTTCAAGAAGCCCCACAGCCTCGTTGAAAACATCCTGACCGACGCCATAGGGGCCGTAGAACAGAAGAAGCAGGTAGAATGTCCTGGCCTGCGGAGAAGACTCGAAGTCGATGCGCCTCCGAGTTCCGTCCCCGGCATAGAACCGGAAGCCCGCATCGAGACTTATCGGATTCACCGATTTCGACTCCGAACTGAGGTAGTCGTAGATGAACTTATAGTAGCCTTCGTATGAAATCAGGTGCTCCTGTTCGTCAAAACGGGATATGAATTCAAATATCCGCCTCTTGACGTCCCGGGTGAGGTCGATGCACAGGAAATCGGTCGTCCCCTCCAGTGCGTTTGAATCATTCAGCACCTGACTGTCAGACATCTTCAGAAGCAGGAACGCGTCATAAGGCACGACATCGGCCGGAAGCCCGTACCTGGAAAGTATCACCCGAAGAAAAGTCGGAGTGTCCAAAGAGTTGAGAACCGAGTCCAGATTGTTGAGCTTGATCTTGTCCCCAGCCGGCACGATAAAGCCCATCGACTGCCGGAGCAGCTCGAATTTGCCATCCCGCGACCAGCACTGCGCATCGAGCTGGGAGTTCAGTTTCCGCATTATGTCAGGCAGATACAGGAACTTCAGGCCTATGTCTCCGAACGCCTTTGAGATGAGAAGGTTGTCGTAGGCGTCGCCAAACACCGCGTGAGCCGGCGGGCAATGCCGCTTCTCCAGGAATATGATCTGCCGTTCAGACGACTGCGACCCGGCGAACGGAACAGTGATTACGGAACACCACGCCCCGGATTCGGAGCGGACGGACATCGTCACAGCCGCCAGCAGAAGCCGCTCGTCGAAGTCGATGTCGTTGTCCGAGCACATAATGCTTCCGAACAACTGACAGATCTTCTCCTTGCCGCCATCATCCATCCCGCGAAGAACCTCCACCGCATTCTGCATCGTGCAATAATGAATGAGGTCCAGCTGCGTCTGTTCAAGCGAGAGGGCGTCGCGCAATTCCGTCAATGCTCCTATCTCCCTGCTGTGTATCCGCCTGTCAGCCTTCACAAGCTCCACAGCAAGTTTGAACACGGCCTGCTTCTGCGCGGCGGTCAGATTCAGTGTGGCGAGGGAGCGGAGCATAACAGGGGGAATTAACTTGAAGGGAGGGCGATGGAGGATACGGAAAATCCGGTTCACTGCTCCTCGTAGCAATCGACGAGACCCTCAATAAGCTCCTGGCTCATCTGAAGGAACTGGAACATACAGATTTTAGAACAGATATGCGCACTCTGCATCGCCGTCACCTGTATCTGATTTTGAAGCTCGACATCATCTTCGTTTATACGCTTGCACCACTTCGGATTATCAGAGTAGAAATAATATGAAGTGAGATTCCCTCCCGTGGCTTCCAAAGTATATGTATTCACCAATGGTTGAGATATGGCCTTCAGATGCTGGCACACGGAAGTAAGGTCAATGTCCTTTATGAAGTCGAACGGCTCATCCCAGTTGATGTAGTAGAGACCGAAGACGTCCCACTTGATCTGCTCCTTCAAGTCTTCGTCAATCGCCGCGAATGTGCGGACTTCGTCTTTTCTCTGCTTCCATCTCTCCATCACTTTTTTGATTCGGATGTCCTTTCCCCTCTGATGGAACTCCTTCAGCTTATCGATGTCGATGAGATTATCAACAGAAGAACAGTGTTCCGTCAGTCGGAAATCCTTGACCTTTTGTTCAAGCTCTTCGAGTTCGCACTTGAGTTCCGCGACTTTCTCCCCGAGCGCAGAAAACCCGGCGCGTTCGTTCTTCAATTGTTCGATTGACTCAATTTCTTTCTTCAGTTCAGTCCAATTATTGGTATGAGAATCCTTGAGATATTTGAAGAACCTGTTTGACCTGATGAACCCGAGCAGTTTATTATAAGACAAAATATTCTCCTCCAGTTTCGGGCCTTCATACAAGTCACCGTCGGCGACCTCGACCTGATACTGTTCATAGATTGTCCTGCGATCGAGATAATCAGGG
>CAVIXF010000289.1:0-2495 GCA_963646585.1 Candidatus Gastranaerophilales bacterium HUM_1
GGACGACCGTCGGACGCGGAAGAAATCAGGAAAAGCCGCACGGGAGCTCACTCTCGACCGCGACATCCAGGGCGGCGCCGGAGCGGTGACGGCCGGTCAGGCGAAGGCCGCCGGGGATTTAGTCGGAGCGCTGGCGGCGGACACTCTGTCGCAGACCGGCTCACGGCATAAGTCCGGAAAGGATTCCGCCCGCCACTCCGAGTCACGGGCCGCGGCCGACTCGGCATTCAGAGCCGACCCCGGCTTCAAGGCCGACTCGACATTCAGAGCCGACTCCGGATTCAAGGCCGACTCCACTTCCAGAGCCGATTCCACATTCAGGGCGGACTCGATTTTCAGGGCGGACTCGGTGGCGATGCTCAAGAGGAGCTCCCTCGAACGGCCGGCGTTCTCCACCGCCCGCGATTCCATAATCGAAGACTTCAGCGACGGCAGGCAGATGATATACTACTACGGGGACGTGTCCGTCACCTACGGGGATATGAAGCTCACCGCCGACTATATGGAATATGACCTCAAGACCCAGACGGTCTATGCGAGGGGCACGGCAGACACTCTCGGGAACGTCACCGGACAGCCTGTGATGACCCAGGGAGGCAAGAGCTACACGATGGAGGAGATGCGCTACAACTTCAAGAGCCGCAAGGCCCGCATCACCAACATAGTGACACAGGAGGCCGACGGGATTCTGCACGGGAAGAACATCAAGATGATGCCGGACAACTCCATCAACATCACCCACGGAAAGTACACCGTCTGCGACTGCGAGCATCCTCACTACTATCTGAACCTCACGGCGGCGAAGGTCATCACCAAGCCGTCGCAGAAGACGGTCTTCGGGCCGGCGTATCCGGTGATTATGGACGTTCCACTTCCGATAGGGCTACCGTTCGGATTCGTCCCGAAGCGTCCGGACAGGGCGACGGGCATACTCATCCCGACTTTCGGGGAGGAGACGGCCAGGGGTTTCTATCTCCGCGACCTCGGACTCTACTTCGTCATAGGCGACTATTTCGACATATCCCTCACCACGAGCATATACACCCTCGGATCCTGGAGTCTCGACGTCAATTCAAGATACAAGGTGAACTACAAGTGCACCGGAACCTTCGCGTTCAACTTCTCCAACGACCAGACCGGCGAGCGGGGAAGCTCGGACTTCTTCCAGAGCAGGAACTTCGGAGTGAAATGGAGCCACTCGCAGGACTCCAAGGCACATCCGGGGACTTCGTTCAGCGCGTCCGTCAACTTCTCCAGCCCGGCGAACAGCCGCTACAACTCGCATTCCGTGACGGAGGCCCTCCAGAACCAGATTTCGTCCTCGATTTCATATTCCAAGAACTGGAACGGGAAGTTCAACCTCTCGATCAACGCCCTGCACAGCCAGAACACGAGGGACACGCTCTGCAACTACTCGTTCACGCTTCCGAACGTGACGTTCTCGATGAGCAGGATATATCCGTTCAAGCAGAAGAACAGGGTCGGAAAGGAGAAATTCTACGAAAAGTTCTCGATAGGCTACAGCACGACGCTCCAGAACAAGGTCAATTTCGAGTCGAGGGAGTTCGGGAAGCCCGGGTTCACCGACAAGTTCCAGAACGGAATGACCCACAGCTTCCAGATAGGGCTGCCGAACTTCACGCTCTTCAAGTACATAAACTTCACTCCGAGCATAAGTTACGGTATGAACTGGCATTTCCGCAAGCAGGAGATGACCTTCGTCGAACCTCAGTATGACAGCGACGGAAATCTCGTCGACGGCACGGGAGTGGTCAAGACGGAGCTGGGCAAGCAGTTCGGGACGTTCGGGGCGACGCACACCTATTCCGGAGGCATCTCGATGAGCACCAGGCTCTACGGTATGTTCAACTTCGGGAAGCACCGCAAGATACAGGCTATCAGGCACGTGATTTCGCCTTCCGTCTCTATGAACTTCTCGCCGGAGAAGGGTCTGGCGTTCAACGGCTGGAGGACGCTGACCTACACCGACCCGAAGACCGGGGAGACGGTGAACAGGGACTACAACATCTACAACTACAGCGGCGCGCTCTATTCCGCTCCGGGCAAGGGCAAGACCGGGAGTATGAGCCTGAGCGTCGGGAACAACTTCGAGGCGAAGGTGCGCGATCTGAGGGACACCACTGGCACGGGGTCGAAGAAAATCAAGCTCATAGACCAGCTGAACTTCAGCACCGGCTACAATTTCCTCGCGGACTCGCTGAAGATGAGCAATCTTGGCGTGTCGCTGTCGACGTCCGTGTTCGGAAAGCTCGGCATCAGCGCCAACTGCAACTTCGACCCCTACGCCGTCGACCGTCAGGGACGCAAGTACAACAAGTTCAGCATAGCCGCCGGGGGTCCGCTGCTGAGGCTCACGAACGCGAGCGCATCCCTCTCCTACTCCCTTTCCGGCGAGGGGAAGATCGACGGGAACGACGGCACGAAACAGGCCGGAGGCAGCCCTGCGGACTATTACACGAGAATCTACTACCACC
>CAVIXF010000290.1:0-2471 GCA_963646585.1 Candidatus Gastranaerophilales bacterium HUM_1
ACTGAAATCCGTTTTCAGTCACCCGGCTCAAACATTCAAAACAGATCACTCCGAAACGGTGAAACTTGCGCTGAGTTCGGCCTTGGAGCTGTGGCCCGCATAGATCTTGTAGTCCCCCGGCTCTTCGCCCCAGACGTTGTCGGCGCGGAAGAAGGCGCGGTCTTCAGGGGTGATTTCGAACTCCGCCGTCGCGCTCTCACCCGCCTTCAGGGCCAGCTTTCTGAAGCCCCTGAGCTCGCGGCACGGACGGGTGGTGCTGCCGACGAGATCCTGAAGATAGAGCTGGACGACCTCCTCGCCGGCGCGGTCACCGGTGTTGGTCACTTTGACGCGGACCCTGACATTGTCGCCGAGACGGGCCGCCGGGTTGAGGACTTCGAGGTCGGAGTATGCGAAATCGGTGTAGCTCAGACCCTCGCCGAACGCGAAGAGCGGCTCGTTGGGGGTGAAGAGATACCTTGAGACATATTTCGCCTTGTTTTCCGGACTGCGGCGCGGACGGCCTGTGTTCTTCGCGTTGTAATGAATCGGGACCTGACCGAGTTCAAGCGGGAAAGTCATCGTGAGACGGCCAGACGGGTTGTAGTCCCCGGAGACGATGTCGGCGAGGGCTGTCCCGGCCGCCGTGCCGGCGTGCCAGGTCACGAGCAGCGCGTCGGAAGCGGCTGTCTCCTCCGCTATCGTCATCGGCCGGCCCGTGATGAGCAGCAGGACAATAGGCTTCCCGGTCGCCTTGACGGCGTTGAAAAGCGCCTTCTGCGGAGCGGGAAGGTCGATGTCAGCCATCGACGCGGCCTCTCCGCTGCAGGAGTTCGGAAGTCCGAGCGCGAGGAGCACCACGTCGCTGGCACGGGCCGCAGAGACCGCCTTAGCTATGCCGCCGTCAATTCCCTCAAGGAATCCGGAGCCCTTTTCGCAGCTGATCACCGCCTTCGGGAAGCGGGCTCTGAGCCCCTCGTAGAAGCTCACGGGCTTGCCGTATTCGGCGAATCCCTGCCAGGCTCCGACCATCTCGGAACGGGAGTCGGCCCCCGGCCCGATGAGGGCGATCCTCTCACGGCCGCCCAGCGGAAGAATGTCCCCGTCATTCTTGAGAAGAACCATCGAACTCCTCGCCACCTCACGCGCAATCTCCATATTCTCCGGGAGATAGGTCTCATTCTCCCAGCGTTCGCGTCCTCCGCGCCTGAACGGGTCGTCGAAGAGGCCGAGCTTGAACTTCACGGTGAGAACCTGCTTGCAGAGGCGGTCGATCTGCTCTTCGCTGACCCTGCCCTCACGGACAAGCTCCTCGGCGAGACGGTAGTAGTTGCCGTCCACCATATCCATATTGAGCCCCGCGTTGAGCGCGAGCGCGGTGACCCCCTTCTTGTCGCCGACACCGTGGTTCACCATCTCGTTGATGGAGCAGTAGTCCGCCACCACGAAGCCCTTGAACCCGATTTCGTCGCGGAGAAGGTCGGTGAGCAGCCATTTGTTGCCGCTCGAAGGAATCCCCATAAAGTCGTTGAAGGAGCACATCACGCTGAGCGCCCCGGCGTCGATGGCGGCCTTGTAGGAAGGCAGATGACGGTTGCGGAACATCATCTCGGACATATCCACGGTGTTGTAGTCCCTTCCGGCCTCGGCCGCCCCGTAGGCCGCGAAATGTTTCACGCAGGAAAGAATCGCGTCGCTCCGGGAGAGGTCGTCGGTCTGATATCCCCGCACCATAGCGGCGGACATCTTCCCGGAGAGGTAGGCGTCCTCGCCGGAACCCTCCGAAACCCTTCCCCAGCGCGGGTCTATGGCCACGTCGCACATAGGGGAGAAGGTCCAGGCGATGCCGTAGGCAGCGGCCTCCTTCGCCGAAACCCTCGCCATCTTCTCCGCCATCGCAGGGTCCCAGGAGCAGGACACCCCGAGATTCTCCGGGAAGGTTATCCTCGCCCCGTGGATGATGTCGTGCCCGAAAAGAATCGGAATCCCGAGACGGGAGCTGTCAACCGCGAGCCTCTGGTATCTGACCAGCTCGTCCGGAGTGCGCACGTTCAGCATAGAGCCGCATCCGCCCTCTCTGATGACCTTCTCCAGATCCACCTTTCCCCCCTCCGGGCCGGTGACGAATCCGTTGCCGGGGTTGAACTGGCTGAGCTGCCCGATTTTCTCGGCGAAGGTCATCTGCGCCATCAGTTTCTCCGCCCTGACTTCGTCGGGGTCTTTCTTCTCCGAGCACGAGGCCAGAGAAAGCGAAGCGGCGGCGACAAGGGCCGCTGCAATAATCTTGTTCATTGTGTACATATTGTTTTAAAATTCATAGAATAAACTATAAATATACAGGATAATTATCTATATGGGTAGAGTTATTTTCCGACTTGGGCGATTCGGGAATTTGATATGTGGCACGTCACAGTCTGGAGGCCTCCTCCGATTCGCCCACGTTGCGGGAGGAGCGTGTGGTCTTGCCGAAAGTGTAGGTCAGGCCGAGGGAG
>CAVIXF010000291.1:0-2462 GCA_963646585.1 Candidatus Gastranaerophilales bacterium HUM_1
CGGCAATCCGGGGGCGGGGACGCTGACGGTCGACAATTCCGACATCGAATCGGTTTACGGCAAGGAGAAATCCGGAAGAAGAGACAGGCGCGTGCCTTTCTCGCTGACTCTCGGCGCAAACAGCGGGGCCGGCCCGAAAAAGGAGGCGGGTCCGGTGATGATGTTCTCCCGTGGAGACAGGACTCCTCCGTCCGGGACAACCGTGACCGAGGAGGCCTATCCGGACTCCTACGACCTCCCGCTGTCATTCGGACTGGGCGTCAAGTTCAGGATCACGAAATGGCTCGCCGTCGGGACGGGGCTGACCTACAGCCTGCTCGGAAAGAAAGTGACCGGAACCTATCAGGAAGTGGATGACGACGGCAACACCGTCACGAAGATAACCACCAGCCTGCACAACAGCCAGCATTATCTTGGAATTCCGCTCGATCTCTATTTCAGCGCGTTCCGCAACAAGCACTGGGATGTCTACGGCAGCATCGGAGGCAGCGTGGAGAAATGTCTCGGCAACCGCTACCGTGGCAGCTCCGAAGGGCGGACATTCACCTTCAACAAACAGGTCAAAGGCGTGCAGACCTCCGTCAAGGCGGGATTGGGAGTGGAGTACTCCCCGGTGAGCTTCCTCGGCATCTATGTCGACCCGAGCGTGCGGTACTATTTCGACTGCTCGCAGCCAAAGAGCATCAGGACGGAGCAGCCGCTGGAGTTTGTCATTGAAGCGGGCCTCCGCTTCAACCTATAGCGGACTGTCTTAAAAGGCGTATTGCTTCGTTACGCTCCTTGCTCAAATCCTCACAACCGAAAGGTTGCTGCGGTTTGAGCCGCGTCGCAAGCCTTGCACTGCATCCTTTTAAGACAGCCCGCCCCAAGCACTGCATATAAGGTAAATGCTCCCGTTTATAAAAAGAGAAATTTTTTAAAGAAAGAGAAATCTGTGGTGAACGGGGCGGTGGCGTGGTGAAATTTTTCCCGCCGTCGCCTCTTTTTCATTCCTTTGCGCAAAACGATTCACGCTATGCGCACACACTCATTCACAATCCTGATTCTGGCCTCGGCGCTCTGCTCCTGCGGCCTCAAAGAGTTCGGCGAAGCCCCGCAGCCCGTCGTCATCCCGGATTACATCGACGACCCCATCGTCCCCCAGAGCACCATTGTCGTGGGAGTCTCGTACCCCGACGAAAGTTACGACTGGAACCGGGACTACGGGCATTTTCACATCGCGAATCTCGTCGTCTACAAGGACGGGGAGCTGACAATCGAAGTCCCGGTGTCTGACGAGGGCTTCATCTCCGAAGAAAGCGATATTCACCGCTATGTCGGAGGCCACCTCTACACCGACTGGTCTACGGACAGCCACACCGTAATCTCACGCGACGGGACTGAGCTGTTCCGCTACCCTGCTGTGGAGCGGATTCTGCTTCTCGCCGAAAAAGACGGCAAAGTCCTCACGCTCGGGGAATCACGCAGCGGCAGGGGGTTCTCGTCGCGGGCCGACGGGGAGCCACTCTTTCTCGGGCTGGACGGCTATGCGTTCCAGAACGCCGGACTGTCCCCCGACGGCGACATCCGCTTCTTCTACGGGATCTCCGTCAACTCCACTTCAGGTGAACTTCCGGAATATTTCGCGGTTTGCGGGAGAGAGAATCTGAAAATCAGCCTTCCGTCCGATGTCGGCAGCGTCTACGGCTTCGCCTTCCCGGCGGACGACCCGCAGGAGACAGGGCAGCCGGAGGGAGTCAGACAGAAAGGAGAGCGGCAGGAAACAGGGAGGCCGGGGTCGGACGGACAGGATGGAGGCCGTCTGAAAACAGCCGCGGGCGCAGCAGACCTTTTCGGGGGGATAACGGCTCTGTGCAGGATACCGAACGAGTCGGGGAGCTACAAGGTCGCGATGTACTCGGCGGACACGGGGGAATCGACGGAGCTTTCCGACGCGGCCACGAAATGGAGCTGGATCAGAATGGGGACTGTGCTCGGAGACCGGCGGCCGGTTCTCTCCGTCTGGGTGCGCACGAGCAAGATTCTGGGCGAAAGCACCAACATCTTCTGCGACGACAGACGGGTCGCCCTCTGGTACGGCGGCGACATCCCGGTCGGATTCCGCGTCTGTGACGACGGCTCCGTGGTCGGGGTCAGGAAGCCTGTCAGCGGAACCGGACGGGAGATTCTCTACAGGCAGGAGCTGCGGGACACGCTGCCGGAAGGCTACACGGTGATGACCGGCGACGCGGTCTGCGTCTCGGAGGACGGGGTCGTGCGACTGGGTCTCAGCTCGAAGAACGGCGGCAAGGCCCTGCTCTGGGAGGACGGCATAGTGGACACGCTGGATTTCAGGGGCGTCGTCACTGCCGTTCTGACAGAACGGCAATGACAAGTTTGGGGCTGCCGCCCCAAACCCCTGCCCGCCTGTTCAAACTCCCCCTCCCGTCCCCCATTGCGGGGGAAGTGGCGTTCCGTTTGCC
>CAVIXF010000292.1:0-2456 GCA_963646585.1 Candidatus Gastranaerophilales bacterium HUM_1
CGTGATCAGGGAATCCGCCGAATTGTAGATGTCGCCGTCCTTGAGAAGCCGGCCCACCGTCCCCTCCGGATTCTGAATCGACTCCGACAGCCCGGTGATGGAACGCACCAGCCCCTCGACGTCGCTCTTCTCAAGATTTTTCGAGAAGGTCCCGATGCTGCTCATCGTGCTGTCCGCCTTTTCGGCTATTCCGGACAGTCTGACGGAGATGTCGCCCAGCCCGGCGATGAACGAGTCTATCTCGGAGGACCGCCCGTCTATGCTCTCTGCCAGATGCCTGACGCTCGCGAGGGTGCGCCGGAGCTCGCGGATCGAGATGTCGAGGTTTCTCTTGTTCTCCTCGCTCAGGATGTCGTTCACTCCGCCGACAGCCGCCTTCAGCTCCGCCAGCGTCGACTCAAGCCCCTCTATCACAGGGCCGATGCTGCCGGCCACGGTCTCGACGAGATCCGGCTGCACGCCGGTTGCGAGCACCGCCCCGTCCTCCGCGAGCGCCTCGGAACTTCCGCATTCAATCACGACTCCCTTGCCGCCCATTATGCTCGTGCTGAAAATCGTCATCTTCGAATCCTCGGGTATCCGGAACTGCTTCCCGACGGAGCAGCAGACCTCGAAGTCGTCGCTGTCCGGCCTGTAGGTCACGGAGGAGACCTTTCCGGCCTCATATCCCCGGATCCGGACGACGGCGGAAGGCACGAGACCCTCCACGTTCTCGAAACGGCCCCGGAGTTCAATCTCGCGGTGGAATATGTCCTCGCCCCGGAGATAGTTTATGACGAAAAACGACGCGACGAGCACCGCCGTCACGAATATTCCGATTTTGACTTCTTTCTGCATTTTCATTTTTCACTTTTTTAACAGCCGTCAAGCCGGCATCCAGGCTTCGGCCTCATCTGCCGGCGGGAAGCCTCTCGACGCGGCCCCCGCCCGCCACTTTCACGAGGAATGAGCCGGGGAAGTCGGCCTTGACCTTCCCGTGCTCCCTCCGCGCCGCGTCAAGGCTGTCGCCGCAGCCGGCCACATACCTGTATATAGTGCCGTCGAAAACGACTTCCGCCCTGTGCCCCTTGAGCTCCGGAGCGTTTTCCGGAAGCCTCCTCCTGAGGGCGAGTATCTGCGTTCCGTAAAAAGTCCCGTTTCCCGTCACAGAACCGGTCTTGGAATCTTTTCCGGTGGCCGGGCGGGAATCCGCTACAGAGCCTGTCTTTGAATCTCCCCCGGAGCCTGCGCGGGAATCCGCCGCCGGGTCTGCCGATGATTTCGACCCGGAAGCCTCCGCAGGATTCCGCCCCGGACTCGCCGCCGGGTTCGCTCCCGAGGCTCCCGCAGGGGCTGCGGGCGAGCCGGTCTCCGCCCTGCCCTGTGGGGCTGAAACGGAGAGACTCCGGTCGTAGTCGGCCTTGAAGCTTCTGAATGCGTCGAGGATGCAGTCCGCTATCGCGTCGATCTTCGCCTTGTCGCGGAGAACCGCCAGATCCGAAGTGTTGCTGATGAACCCGCATTCAATGAGAACTGCCGGCATCGCGGTCTTCCAGAGCACTAGGAACGGATCCTGATGCACCCCCCTGTTGCTCGTGAACATCCCCCCTCTCGCCAGGGAGCGGCTGACGTTGTCCGCGAACATCAGGCTCTGTTCGAGATAGGCGTTCTGCATCAGAGTGAAGAGTATGGACGACTCCGGGTCGTTCGGGTCGAAGCCCTGATAATTCGTGTTGTAGTCCTCCTCCAGAAGAATCACGGAGTTCTCCCGCGCACATTCATTGAAGTTGTTGGAGTAGAGGTCGCGCCCCTTTTTCGAGGACTGCCCGAGCACGTGGACGGAGAATCCGTTCGGCAAGCTTGAAGCTATCGAGTTTATATGGATTGACACGAAAAGGTCGGCGTTGGCGCTGTTGGCAATCTGGGCGCGTTTCACCAGAGGGACAAAAACATCGTTGTTTCTTGTAAGTTTCACCTTCACCCCGGGATATTCCGCCCTGATTTTCTCGGCGAGCCGCCGCGAGATGTCGAGCGTGAGATCCTTCTCCCGCGTCTTCTTGTCCTTGGAGACGCAGCCGGGGTCGTTCCCCCCGTGCCCAGGGTCGATCACCACGGTCTTCAAGCCGAGGCGGCCGTCCTGCGCGGCGAGACCGGCGGGATGCAGAGCCAGAAGCGCGGCCGAGAGGGTTGCGAGATATCTGAGAAAACGATGCATATAACGATGCATATAGCGCACGCAATTTGCGTATGAGCGAAATTAGTCGTATTTTTGTCGGTTGCAAAGTTAGTGAAAGAAACATAAAAAAAATAAATTGCCTCAGATTTGTCAATTATTTTGTTTCTGAAGTTTCTAAAAAGTACAAAGTGCAATTCAGGTGGTGGGAAGCAGGAACATTCAAAACGCATTGCTGGCAGTGGTGACATTGCTCGTGCTCTGTTCATCCGTGCTCCCCTCCGCGCAGGACGACCGTCGGACG
>CAVIXF010000293.1:0-860 GCA_963646585.1 Candidatus Gastranaerophilales bacterium HUM_1
ACGGACGCATAGACATCGTAATCACCACCGACAAGTACGTCTATATAATCGAACTCAAACGCGACCAGTCGCCGGAGACGGCTCTCGCGCAGATTGAGACGAAAGGCTACGACCGTCCGTTCCTCGCCTCCGGCAAGCAGATAATCAAGCTCGGAATCAACTTCTCCTCCGAGACCCGCACCGTTGACGAGTGGAAAACGGCGGAATGAAGAAAGATGAAAACGGTCGGAAAGGCAATATAAGAGACGAGATGGATTATTTCAAAACGGCTTCTTATGAGCACAAACAGAAAAAATGATGTTGAGATTCTGCTGTCGAGACTCGACAAGGAGAAGATCTGTGACTTCATTCGAAAAGAATGCGTCGGAGACAGAAGGTTTCGGCAGCGTTTCCTCGCATTGGGCGCAGGAACCGTATTCGCCTCGAAATACACTGATTATCAATCCCGGATCCGAGATATAATCACAGACTTCAGCGGAAGGCACGGGTTTGTGGAATACGACCGGACATTTGACTTTAATTGTGCCGTGTGCCAAGTTCTCGACGAGGCGGATACGGCAATTAATGACCGCAGATGGGAGGTTGCCATAGCCGTCCTTGAGGGAGCGGCGACTGTCGGGGATGAAATTCTGAACTGCGGAGATGACAGCGCCGGAGAACTTGGAGGCATTGTGGAGGAGTGCTTCGAGAAATGGCACAGACTATGTGACGTGGAGTCGTTGCCATCGCACGTGAAATCCAGAATATTCGAACTCGCCGTCAAATATTTCACCAACGGCTGTCTCAAAGGCTGGGACTGGTGGTGGGACTGGATTCAGATGGCCATCTCGCTGGCTGATACCTCAGAGAAACAGGAACGA
>CAVIXF010000293.1:870-2454 GCA_963646585.1 Candidatus Gastranaerophilales bacterium HUM_1
CTTGATGATATCATCAACATCGAGGATGACGGGTGGAGTGCCAGATATGACATTCAGAGAGCTCAAAGATACAAGCTTGAAATCATATCAAGAATCGGGACTCCGGAGGAGCAGCGCAGATTTATGTACGAAAATGTAGGCAATCCGGATTTTCGGGAGAGGCTTTTGCAGAGGGCGTGGGATGAAGGCGATTATGAAGAGGTGCTGCGTCTGGCCAAAGACGGGGTCGTCTGCGATTATGAATATGCAGGACTTGTCGATGACTGGCACAAATGGGAACTGAAGTGCTATCGCCGGAAAAACGCCGTTCCCGACATATTGAGATTGTCCAGATATTTCTTTTTCAACGGGAAAAGATTCGGCGAGGATGAAAAGGAGTATTCTATGAAAGCCGTCTATGCGCTGATGAGGTCTGTTGTTCCGGCTGAAGAATGGGGCGATTTTGTCGAGAGCCTGATAAAAGAGGCGGAGGAGAAGCGCGATGAGAAAGGCAGCCTGTTCATATTCACGCAGGAGAAGATGTGGGAAAGGTATATGGAACATCTTCGCGCCTCACCATCCGTTTACAGCCTCGATGATGCTCCGCAGGATGTTTGGGGCTTGTATGTAGATGAACTCATACGGCTCTACACAGCAGAAGTAAGGCGTTTCTTCCAATTCGCGTCTGGCCGCAAATCATATCGCGATGGAGTGAATCAGCTGCGGAAGCTGATAGGATATGGAGGCCGCAGGGAGGCGTATGAAATAATCGAAGAACAGAAAGTCCGCACGCCACGCCGCCCGGCATTGATAGAAGAGCTGTCAACGCTGTCTTGATTCTTGACTCTGTCCTGAGCCGGTATTTCTGCTTATGGTTGGCGTTGTAAGATTTTAGTCGTATCTTCGCGAGGTCGGCGGAGTCGTATTGGACTTTGCCGGAGTCGGGACTAAACGGATGCGCTATGCTATACCCTATCGGAATACAGTCTTTTCAGGAAATCCGCGAAGGCGGATATGTCTATGTCGATAAGACGGCTGACATCTATAAACTTGCATCGACCGGGAAATACTATTTCCTGAGCCGCCCGCGCAGGTTCGGGAAAAGCCTTCTCGTCTCCACGATGGAGGCTTATTTCAAAGGGAGGAAAGAGCTTTTCACGGGGCTCGCGATTGAAAAGCTGGAGAAGGACTGGATTGAATATCCCGTGCTGCACTTCGATTTCAGCGGGAAATCATACGCCACGCCGGACGCTCTCACGGACATACTGAACATCCACCTCAGACAGATGGAGGAGACATACGGCGTCGAGGCCATAAGCGACGCCTGCGACTCCAGGCTGAAAGGAGTGATTGAAGCGGCCTACCGCAAGACCGGACGCAAGGCTGTCGTCCTCATCGACGAATACGACAAGCCGGTCATCGACAACCTCACGCGCCCCGAACTCCGGGAGCCGTTCCGCGAAACACTCGAAGGGTTCTACAGCGTGCTCAAGGGCAAGGACGAATTCATCAGATTCGGATTCCTCACCGGTGTCACCAAAATCGGGAAAATGAGCGTCTTCAGCGGGCTGAACAACATCCAGGACATCTCGATGAGAGCCGAAT
>CAVIXF010000294.1:0-2449 GCA_963646585.1 Candidatus Gastranaerophilales bacterium HUM_1
AGTCGGCCCTGTCGATGAGCAGCTCGCCCGTGAAAGGGACCTTGCGGGAAGGCCCATCCGGAGCCGCCGGGTTGAGAGGCGCGTCGAACCACTCGACCTTGCCCGGCTCCCAGTTAGTGATCGTGAGCTTCACCGGGTCCTGGACGACCATATAGCGGTTCGACCTTTCGTTAAGGTCCTGACGCACGCACCATTCCATAAGCTGGAGGTCTATCAGCTGCTCCCTCTTGGCAAGCCCGACCTTGTCGACGAACATCTTTATCGCCTCCGGAGTGTAGCCCCTGCGGCGTATTCCGCAGATGGTCGGCATACGCGGGTCGTCCCAGCCGCTGACATAGTTGTTGCGGACGAGTTCGAGGAGCTTGCGCTTGCTCATCACCGTGTAGGTGAGGTTGAGACGGGCGAACTCGTACTGATGGGACGGGAATATCCCGAGCTGGTGGATGAACCAGTCGTAGAGCGGACGGTGCACGTCGAACTCGAGGGTGCAGATGGAGTGGGTGATGTGCTCGATGGAGTCGCACTGCCCGTGGGTGTAGTCGTACATCGGGTAGATGCACCATTTGTCGCCCGTGCGGTGGTGGCTGGCGTGCACAATCCGGTACATAATCGGGTCGCGGAACATCATATTCTTGCTCGCCATATCGATCTTGGCGCGGAGCACCTTCTCCCCGTCGGCATATTTCCCCTCCTTCATCTCCCTGAACAGACGGAGGTTCTCCTCGACGCTCCTGTCCCTGTACGGGCTGTTCGTACCCGGTTCGTTCACCGTTCCGCGTCCGATGCGTATCTCCTCCTGAGACTGGTCATCGACATATGCAAGTCCTTTTCTGATAAGCTCTTCCGCCCATTCATAGAGCTGGTCGAAATAGTCCGAGGCGTATCTTTCCTCCGCCCACTGGAAACCGAGCCATTTGATGTCCTCCTTGATCGAATCGACATATTCCGTGTCCTCCTTGACGGGGTTGGTGTCGTCGAAACGGAGGTTGGTCTTTCCGCCGTACTTCTGCGCGAGTCCGAAATTGGTACAGATGCTCTTCGCGTGTCCGATGTGCAGGTAGCCGTTGGGCTCGGGCGGGAAGCGTGTGATGATGCTGTCGTACTTGCCGGCGGCGAGATCCGCCTCGATGATTTCCTCAAGGAAGTTCAGAGGTCTGGTCTCCGGTGCTTCCGCTGTCTTGAAAGTCTCTTCCATTATGTTTTCCGTTATATTTTTCTGTTTCCCGTATATATACGATTATATTTTTCGATTTTCCGTATATATGGCGACGTCCGTCATATTCATAAAAATAAACCGCAAATATAAGGGATTTTTAGTATTTTTGCGCCGGTTTCGGGGTATTGTCTTCTTACGGTCATATATATGACTGTCTCCATTCGTTCATATATCCCCGACGACGATATGTAAAATTCAGAAATACAGGAATATGGCGTCAGTTCAGTCGATGACGGGCTACGGAAAGTCGGAGCTTGTGACGGAAAAAGGGAAAATCACGGTGGAAATCAGGGCCGTCAACGGGAAGACAGCCGACATCAGCATAAAGTCACAGTTTCTTCCGAAAGACAAGGAAATAATTGTCAGGCAATACATTGCGAAAGAACTTCAGCGCGGCTCGATTGACTTTTTCCTGAATTTCGAACAGAACGAAGCCGATTTCGCGCACGGAATCAACGAATCCGCGCTGCTCGACTGCTTTTCGCAGCTCCAGGGCATCAGAGGCCGCATCCCGGCGGACGAGCTCGGAATTTTCGACGCCGCGCTCCCCTCTCTTCTGCGTCTTCCGAACGTCGCGGGACAGGTGAAGAAACAGGAAATCATCGACGACGACAACTGGGAGGCCGTTTTCGGAACGGTGAAGAAGGCGGTCGCCGCGCTTGTGGAGTTCAGGCTGCGCGAAGGGGACGTTCTGCGGAGGGACGTCACGGCGAAGGTGGAGAACATACTCGCCTGCTCGCGGGAGATCGAGAAATTCGAGGCGGAGAGGATTTCGCAGATTCGGGAGAAGATTCTGACGCGCTTCGAGGAGATGAAGTTGGAGGTGGATCAGACGCGGCTTGAGCAGGAGATGATCTTCTACATCGAGAAGCTCGACATCAACGAGGAGAGGGTGAGGCTCAGGCAGCACTGCGCCTACTATCTCGAAACCCTTGAGAACGAACAGTTCCCGGGGCGCAAGCTCGGGTTCATCGCACAGGAGATGGGACGGGAAATCAACACGACGGGGTCAAAGTCCAACAACCACGAAATGCAGAAATATGTCGTGAAGATGAAGGACGAACTTGAGAAGATCAAGGAGCAGTCGCTGAACATTCTCTGATATAAACGGTAAATATATGGCGGACAAAGACTTGAAAGGTTTGGGCGCTTCCGGGGAACACCGGGAGCGGCTCGCGAAATATGTGCTCGTCGCGCTCGTCGTCGCCCTGCTCGGCGGCGTCTGTCTCTATT
>CAVIXF010000295.1:0-2440 GCA_963646585.1 Candidatus Gastranaerophilales bacterium HUM_1
GAGGGATACAGGCGAATGGCATCATTGAAAGGGAGGGGATACCGCGTGACACACTGAACAAGGTGCTTCGTTTTCTCATTGTCAACGGCTATGTTGAGCGGAGGGGCAGCAAGAAGACGGGAGGCTACTATGTCACAGGCAAATGTGACTCCGCCGCAGGTCGTCCTGCGCCGCAATTGTAACCCCAGTTCTTGCCCCATACGACATTGCCGTGTTCGATGGAGAACTTTTTGCTGTCGCAGAGCGTCGCGTGTTCAGCGTCCGGACTTCAATAAATCCAGTGCGATCTTGTGCGAAAATTGGGCTTAAATGAAAAAATAGTCGTAATTTTACAAACAAATTAAGGTGAAGAAGTTTATGGCATCGGACAAGGCACAATACATAGTGGTGCTTATTGCGGAGTTCGCTTCGCATTACGGGATTTCCACGGTGCAGGCGGCTCAGTATCTGAACCGCTATAATGCGTTGGAACTGTTTGATAGGCAATACGGCTATTTGCATACGCAGTCGTTTGCGTCGAATGTGCGTGATCTCTCCGCTTATTGCCGCAGAATGGGAGGAGAGCTATGATTACGCTGTATCACGGGTCGAATATTCGGATAGACAAGATAGATCTCTCCCATTGTAATCCGTATAAGGATTTCGGCCAGGCATTTTACCTGACATCCGACAATGCGCAGGCACAGGATGTAGCCTTGGCTCGCGTGGACATTTTCGGCGGAGAGCCTTATGAAGGGCATAACGTTCCAGTATGCTTTTTGTACGCGCGAAGCAATAGAGAAACTGTTGCCGTATGAATGTGAGTGAGCAGGAATTTAAGTTTATGGTCGAGGGTGTAACCTCAGACCTTATACAGCTAATGATGGATCGTCAAGGATGCTCGTTTTCTGAGGCTGTCAACGCTGTATATGGTTCATCCATCTATGCGACCCTGTTGCGCCCCGCGTCCGGGCTGTATTCGCAGAGCTCCGGCTATGTGTATTCACTTCTGAAGGACGAGCTCTCGGAACACGCCAGCAGTTAATCTGCCTCAAGAAATTGATGCCTCCTCCCATTTCAACGGCGAGACGAACTTCGTCAGGATTCCGAACTATGAAGTCCGTCTGGAGTTTGAGACCGCTGTCGCCGATACGGGATGGGAGGAGGTGACAGAAAGACCTGTAAGAAGATATGAAGAAGTCGGAGTTGACAAAAGCTGATGAGGCGGTGCTGGGTCTGTTGCGCTCGGCGTTGAGCGGGGAGTCCGTGGATGACGGCCTGCTTGATGGGTTGACGGCGGAGGACTGGAGGCGCGTGGCCGGCCAGTCCGCGAGGCAGGGGGTCTCCGCGATTGTTTTCGATGCGCTGTCGTCAGTCCCGGCTGCGGCGACGATGCCTAAGTCTCTGGCTCTGAAATGGATGGCCGGGACGGTGGCTGTGGAGAACAGATATGCGCACCAGAAGGAGGTCGGGGCGGAGGTTGCCGAGCTGCTGGCGGCCGAAGGCATATTCGTACCTGTTTTGAAGGGGCTCGCCCTCGCGACATATTATCCTCGCCCCGAGCACCGGGAGTGCGGCGACATAGACATATATTCCGGAGAACGGCATCTGGCCGTCGATTCCGTTCTGGCGCGGGCCGGGGCGGACGTGAAGGATGACTATTACATCCATTCGCATATACTTTACAAGGGGGTCACCATCGAGAACCACCGTTTCTTCGGCCAGGCCCGCGGCAGCCGTTCCCGGAAGAGGCTGGAAAAGCGTCTCGGCGAGCTGATGAATGCGGGTTCCGCCACGGCAAGATATGTCCCCGGAACCGGGCTGCTCATTCCTCCGGCCGACTTCACCGCTCTTTTTTTCACGATGCACGCCCTGAAGCATTTCATCGGCGAGGGCGGCGTCAGGCTGCGGCATCTTGCCGACTGGGCGATGTTCCTGAAGGCGGAGCAGGAGAATGTGGACTGGGCGCAGTTCCGCTTCTGGGCCGAAAGGATGCACCTCTCCCGGTTCGCGGACGCGATGACCGCTCTGGCGGTGAACTGTCTCGGTCTTGAACTCACCGCCGCCGGCCTGAGTTCCGTGTCCCGCTATGCCGATCTGGTTCTGGCGGATATGCTCCATCCGTCCGAACCGTCCCTCCGTGGCGGGGAGTCCCTCCTGCGGGTGCGCCTGAACCTTGTCCGCTGCGCGTTCCGCTCGCTGTGGAAGTATCACAGAATCTATCGGAAGTCCGCCATTCTGCACACTGCGGGCCTGGGCCTCGGCCTCCTGTTCGAGCGAACCCCGAAACTGTGATTTCGGCGGATTTTTGCGCCGAATGTTTGTGATTGTTGAAAAATTGCGTACATTTGCGCTCCCTAATCGGGGACTGCGGTCAGGAAGACCGGCGTTGATTTGTGGAAACAATTAAAAATCAGATAAAATGAAAAGAATATTTGCGATTATAATAGGAGCCGCGGCT
>CAVIXF010000296.1:0-2434 GCA_963646585.1 Candidatus Gastranaerophilales bacterium HUM_1
CCTCCGGGGAATGCCGCATCGGCGACGACTCTCCGGCCGTCACCGCCACGGGGACGGCGACCTCGGTCACGACCTTCTCCGGCGACTCCGGCTATGAGCTGGTCACTATCCCGCAGAAAGTCGGGGCGGGGCTGTTCTCCGTGCGGATCACCTGCGACAAACGGCAATATGTCTGGACTTCGGATTCTGAAATCAGCCTCGGCTCCGGCAAGACGGCCGAAGTCGCCGTCAATCTTGCCGTGACCAAATCCTCGGCGGCAGCGACATTTTCAGAAACCGCCCTGCCGGCGGAGGCCGCTTCAGGGATCCTCCTGCCGGCGGAGGCCGCTTCAATAACCATAAGATAAGGAGGGGAAAGCTATGAAAACAGGAATATCATCCAGAATCACATTCATCCTCGCGCTCGCGGCCGCATTCTCCTGCGCCAAGGAGACCTCTCTCCCGTCATACGAGAGCGACGGGGGCGCGATACGCATAGCCCCGGAGATAGTCTCTCCGTACAAGACGAAGTCCGACGCGTCGGAGGGAGGAAAGGCGGAATACGCCAAGGGAGATATGATCGCCCTGCTCTGCGCCGACGGGCACACGACGTTCCGGCTCACCGACAGGGGGTGGAGGCCGACTGACAACTACTACCTGCGCTGGGGAGGCTCTCCGGTCACATATTCGGCATTCTATCCGGCTTCGGAGACATCCACGGTGTTCGGGAACTTCGACCTCCCGTCGTCGCAGCGCACCGAAGACCGTCTCGCGGCGGCTGACTATATGACCTGCACGGTCGCCGACGCGGTGAACCCTGGCGACGGGAGCCTACGTCTTCCGATGGAGAGGCGGATGGCTAAAGTCATCTTCAAGCTGTCCGGAGTGGAGAGCGGGACGAGGGTGCAGGGCTTCCGCGTGTGGACTTCGACGGGATTCACCGGCGGCGAGGTCAACAGCGAGCTTATGTACGTGAGCCCGCTGGCAGTCGCGGAGGAAGGCTCCTACGGCGGCCAGGACGGGACGACCTACACCGCCATCGTCACTCCGTCCTTGGAGGACGCATCGAAACAGTTCGTCACGATGAACTACAAGGGGGAGAGCATCAGCCTGAACGGCGTTCCCGAGCTGCTTGCCGGATACAGGTACGAGATTTCCGTGAACATCTCCGGCTCGATGATCTCGCTCGGAATCCCGACGGTCAGCCCCTGGGACGACGGGGTGGTCAGCATCGGCGGAGGGGACGCGGAGAAGGTCCCTCTTCTCCCCTATTTCGTGAAACCGCAGGCCACGGGGGCCGGGAACGGCTCGTCCTGGGAGAACGCTATGGGGATGTCGGAGTTCCTCGACTTCATAAAGCAGAAGAACGGGACTGACGCGGAATCCGAGAAGAACGCCTTCAACGCGGATGACAGGGACTTCCATTTCGCCGGCGGGACCTATCCGGTCTCGGCCGTGAAGGTGGAATACTCCGGGCACGCGTCGCAGGTGAAGTTCCGCGTCCACGGGGGATACGACCCGGCTTCGACCGGCACGGACATAAGCTCCCGCGACGCCTCCGTCTATGAGACGGTGTTCGACGGAGCCGGAAAGAACCGCTTCCTGCTGCTCGGCAACCAGACGGATCTGACATTCGACGGAGTTGTCTTCGCAAATCTCTACAACAATGAGAACAATTACGGATGCATCAGCATTGCCGCCGGGAGTTCCGGCGACGCCGCGCTGAATCTCAACGGCTGCATTTTCAGGGGCTGCACAAACGCATATAAGCAGTTCCCCGTGCTGCTGGTGCAGAAAGGTTTCGCCAGACTCAACGAAGTCACTTTCGACGGATGCCGCTGCGGCAGCGACACGAGAGGGCTTATCAGGCTCAGGAGCGTGGAGAGCAGGGTCTATCTCAATTCCTGCGTCTTCACGAACAACAGCTACTCGGGAGGGTTCGGCCTCCTCGCCCACATCAACGAGGCCGGTGGCAACCTGTGTATGTATAACGTCACCTACGCCGGCAACGACTCGGGCTGCGGCACTTCCGGAGTGGTGAACGGAACGGGCGGAATGCTCATAGCGTCCAGCACGCTGGCCGCGTCCAACGGCAATCCGGTAATCCGCTGCGAGTCCGACCCGGGTTCGGGCTCCGTCATCGTGAACAGTCTGCTGATTCAGGAACAGGACAGGAACGCCGTCGATATGTCAAGCTCCGGCAGGAAGCTCACTTCGCTCGGAGGCAACATCATCGTCGGCGGCATAAACGCCAACAGCCAGTACACGGCCTCGGACAAGGATGACAGCTACGCCACCCGCTCCGACGCCTCGGAGCTCTCACTTTCGTGGGATTCCGGGAAATATCTCTGGAACGGGACGACGAACTTCACGAAATTCACGGCTGACGAAGTCCGAAAGGCGATTGCAGGCTACTCGAACTCCAAGACGGGTCAGATCAAGGCCGGCTCGACCG
>CAVIXF010000297.1:0-2428 GCA_963646585.1 Candidatus Gastranaerophilales bacterium HUM_1
AAGGATGAAGTGCAAGGCTTGCGACGAAGTTCAAACCGCAGCAACCTGTCGGTTGTGAGGATTTGAACGAGGAGCGTAACGCAGCAATTCGCCTTTTAAGGATTACTGAACAGCTCCGAGAGGGACGGGTGAGGATGTATTATGTCGCCCAGATCCTCAACCGTGGCTCCGAAGTGCATCAGAGCCGTGATTTCGGAGATGAGGTTCGCCGCGTCCTTCCCGAGGATGTGGCAGCCGAGAATCTGACCGGGCTTCAGTTCTTGAACGCCCGGGCATCCGCCCCCGTCCCGCCGGGATGAAGAGCAATCCGCCCCGTCCGACCGGCCGTCCGGCTGAGGGCTCCGCCGGGCTTCCGAGACGAGAATCTTGCAGCAGCCCTCGGAGGCCTCCTCGGCGAGAGCCTTGCCGTTGGCGCGGTAGAAGGACTTGACAGTCCTGTAGGCTATGCCCTTCGCCTTGCAGTCCTCCTCGGTCAGCCCCACGGAGGCGACTTCCGGCACGGTGAACACCGCCGCCGGCATTATTTCGAGCCGTATTCCCGACCCGCCGGAACTTGCGGCGAAGTCCGCTCCGGACCCAACCGGGGATCCGCTTCCGCGCAACGCTTCAGAGCCGCCATCGGATACGGAGGAGTTTCCGCGCAACGCTTCAGAGCCGCCATCGGATACGGAGGAGTTTCCGCCTCCGTCCTCCATTGCCCCGAGTATGTGCCGGAGAGCCACCCTGCCCTGCGCCACGGCCGCGTGCGCGAGCATAATCAGTCCGTTGACGTCGCCCACGGCATATACTCCCGGAAGGGTCGTCTGCATATTCCCGTCAACCTTGATTCCTCTTCTTTCCCTCTCAATCCCCTTGCAGCCGGTTATGACCCTGAGGTCCGGGACACGCCCCACAGCCATCAGAACCTTGTCGGACACGACCGAGCCGGTCTTGTCCTCCTGCCCCGCCGCCTTGTAAAACACAATCTGTATCGGCTTCGCCCCAGCTTCCCCGCTGCTGTTCTCCAGTGATTCACAGCCCCATCCGCAGAGGTGACGCACGCCGTTCACGGCCGGGTCGGAGTCGGAGGAAGTCTCCTCCCCGGCGGATATCCCCGTCACCTCCGTTCCGGTGAGAATCGTTACTCCGGATTTCACGAGCGACTGCCTGAGGCGCTTGGCGATGTCCGTGTCAAAATGAGGGAGTATGCCCTTGCAGTATTCTATGACCGTGACCTTCGAGCCGAGAGAGGAGAATATGGAGGCGAACTCCAGTCCTATCACTCCCCCGCCGATGACGGTCAGACGCTCCGGAATCTCCGTAAGGCGGAGCATATCCGAAGACGAAAGCACCCCCGGAGTCTCGACCGCCCCGGGGACATTGAGCCACGCCGGATGCGAGCCGGTGGCTATGATTATGCGGTCAGCGGTGAACTCCCTGCAATCCGAGAACTCCGGGTCGAGACGCTCCGCAGCGGCGCTTTCCGCTTCGGTCGGCCAGACGCGGACAGTGTGCGAATCCGCCACGCGGGCTATGCCCCGGACAATCTCAACGCCTTTCAGCAGAGTCTCCACACCGGAGCGCAGCTGCTCCACGACTCCGTCCTTCCGCTCGACCATTTTCCGGAGAGCGTCGGCGGAACGGGCCGCGAGAGTGTCACGATGCGCATCGTGGCAGAAGCATTTTGTAGGGATGCAGCCCTCGTTGAGGCAGGTCCCCCCGAGCGGCCCGGCGGTTATCAAAGTCACATCAAGACCCTTCCTGCGGGCCTCGACTGCGGTTTCATAGCCTCCGGGGCCCGCGCCTATTATGATCAGTTTCATCCTAATTTCTTAGATGCCGTTTTGTAATATCACCGGGACGGTCTCGGAATATCCCCGTGACTGTCCCGAAGCGGTTTCCTCAGTCCCCGAACTTCAGCCGAGGATTGCGGGCGGCGGCGGTTTCGTCTGGACGGCGGACAGGCGTGGTGTGCGGCGCGGTCTTGAGCATCTCCGGGTCGGAGAGGGCTTCGTCCGCAATCCTGTGCATCACTTCGATGAACTCGTCGAGAGTCTCCCTTGACTCGGTCTCGGTCGGCTCAATCATCATCGCCTCGTGGAAAAGCAGCGGGAAATATATCGTCGGAGCGTGGAAGCCGTAGTCAAGCAGCCTCTTGGCGACATCGAGAGTGGTCACCCCGGTCGATTTGTCCTTCAGACCGTCGAACACGAACTCGTGCTTGCAGACCGACGGAATCGGAAGGAGGAAGCTGTCCTTGAGCTGCTCCTTCACATAATTGGCGTTCAGAGTGGCGAGAGGTCCGACGGACGGGATGTTCTCGTACCCAAGCATCCTGATATAGCACAGAGCCTTGACCAGAACTGTGAAATTGCCCTGGAATCCGCTGACCCTTCCGAGCGACTTCCCCGCCGGCTCCGCGTCATAGTCAGTCCACAGGGTGTAACCC
>CAVIXF010000298.1:0-2414 GCA_963646585.1 Candidatus Gastranaerophilales bacterium HUM_1
GTATTGTGATCTGCATCTTGGACCCGCTGCATAAAGAAGAGAGTTTGGCAGTTCTAAGTGAGGTGCGGAATAGTCTTGCGCCAGATGATCAGACACTTCTTACCGTGCTAAATAAAAGCGACCTTATCAAAGAGGGTGATGACTTCTTTTTGTCTGATACTCCAAAGTTTAAGTCTAAGGCGGAACGCTCGGCGAAAAATTTTATCCGTATTTCTGCACTAACTAGCGAGGGTCTGAATCTTTTAAAGGAAGCTATAGGCCAATGTGGCCCGGCAAAAAAGGTCGAGGAAGCCGTAATTATAACATCCGAAAGGCACTATCGGGCCATCTGCAGTGCCCTAAAAAGTATGGAAGACTTGGTGAAAGCCCTTGAGAAAGGAATAAGTGCTGAACTCGTAGCCGAAGACCTACGCGCCGCCATCTCCGATATCAACTCCATCTTCGCCTCCACCGCCGACGCCATCACCCCCGACGAGGTTCTTGGAGAAGTCTTCGGAAAGTTTTGCGTCGGAAAATAAGGTGTTACTATATGCGGATGATGTAGAGATGGGAAACGACTGTACGGAGGTCTTATAGAGGTGCTCAATTCTTCAATCCTTTTGGGAGTAGCGTTGATGTCACCGACCAGATTTTTATTAAATTTGCAAAACATTGTAAGAGGGACGGACATTATGGGTGAAAAGGACAAAGCCATATATCAATACAACGGCGGCAGTCTGACCGTTGAAGATTGGGATTCCAGAAAAGTCGTGTCGTTTGAGGAGCTTGTGCAGGCTGTTAAGGTGACTCACTCAGCCACACAGGATGGAGCTGTCAGGGCCATCAACAGGATGCAGACGATGCGCAACTGGATTATCGGGTATTATATTGCGGAGTTTGAGTTGAAAGGAAGGGAGCGGGCCGAATACGGAGAAATGCTGTTTGCCAAGTTGGCGGAACGTGTTGCTGTTAAAGGTTTGTCTCGGGAGATTCTTACACTGTGCTGTACTTTTTACAAGTTCTATCCGCAGATGTCTTGCCTTCTCGGGATTCAGTCCCGGATGTCGGGGCAAATTGGTGATACGCCGAGTCACCAATTGAAACGGAGTGATAATAAGGATTTTGAAATCAGTGATTCAGCGAATCACCAATTCATCTCATCTCCGGAGTCCATCATATCGAAGCTTTCTTTCTCGCACCTTAGGATATTGCTCGCCATTGACGATCCTCTTGTCCGCTATTTCTATGAACAGCAGTGTATGCGTGGAACCTGGTCGGTGCGGGAACTTCGCCGTCAGGTTACAAGCAACCTGCATATAAGAGTCGGGCTGAGCCAAAATCCGGAAAAATGCCTCGCCCTTGCCGCTTATGAGGAAAATTCCTCACAACTTATGGTTAGAGATCCTTATACGCTTGAGTTTCTCGGCCTCGGGGCTAAAGATGTTGTGACTGAAACCGACCTTGAGAACGCATTGATTGCCCATCTCCAGGAGTTTCTACTTGAATGCGGCAACGGACTGTGCTTCGAAGCCCGGCAGAAGAGAATCATCATCGATGACGAGTATTATTTCCCGGATCTTGTGTTTTACAGCCGCTACGGGCATTTCAGTCTTATAGTGGAACTCAAAAACGAGGCATTCTCGCACGAGAACCTCGGGCAGTTGAATTCGTATGTATCATATTGGAAAAAGAATGAGATGCGCCCCGGAGACAATCCGCCCGTAGGTCTTCTGCTATGCACACGGAAAGGGGAGCAGATGGTGGAGTATGCGCTTGCGGGAATGGACAACAAGCTTTTCGTGTCGACATACCAGCTTCAACTTCCAGACAAGAAAGCCCTTGAAGATTTTCTCCTGCGCCAACTGGAGGAGAATAAAGAAGAACTGTAGCCAAATTCAAGATTAAACATAATGGAAATTCCGCCGTCCGAATCTGTCATCCGAGCGGCGGATTTTTTGAACAACAGAATCGAAGAATTGCAAGGCAGGATTAAGAAGCTGTTTTGAAATGATTCCTTAAGTGAAAAAAATCTTGCGGAGGGTTTGTCATTGAAGCGAATAATGCTTAACTTCGCGAGGTTCGAGAACAGAAATTCGGCGATGATGAAAAAAGGCTTCGTTCAAATCGTATCGGCGGATATTTCGCGTCGCAACTCCCTGTCGGCATATAATCTGATGGGGGGGGGTATCTAAATTCCTGCTATATAAGCCTTTCGACATCCCTTTCCCACATAAGGAATCTTCAAAAAATCTGGGGCAATTTATTCTTCTCAGGTTTCTAAATCACAAAGTTATTCTCTCTGGTGGCTTATTGTCATCGGAGGGGGGGATTTGTCGGTTCAATGCCAAAAGTCCGTGGGGGAATTGTTATGTAATCAATTATAATCTGCAATAAATTGACAAATGAAAAAACACTTTAGTAAGGAGGAGAGGAAG
>CAVIXF010000299.1:0-2402 GCA_963646585.1 Candidatus Gastranaerophilales bacterium HUM_1
ATCCCCTTCTTTTCTCAAGTCCTTGGTGTAAATCAGATACCTTGAGCCGATTCTGCCGGAGTATTTCCGGCAGAATTCGTCAAGGGACGCGTGTGATTTGTAGCCGGACGATTTGACTTCAATCGGGCATATCCTGTCACCTCTGGAAAGCAGAAAGTCTATTTCGTAATTGTGCCTGCCGCTTTCCGTAGGCCAGGTGTGATAGAACAGCCTGTTCCCGGCAGCCCTCAGCATCTGCGCCACGACATTCTCATATACATATCCGAGATCCGCGGACAGCTTGTCACTCAGAAGTTTCTGATATAAGACATTGTCAACGGCATCCTTGTCCCAGAAGGCAAGCGTGATGAACAGCCCGGTGTCGCCGACGAACATCTTGTATCTGGAAGTGTCCGCATGCAGAGAAAGACCCACCGACGGATCATTGGCGTGGTAAGAGAAATTCACGGCCATACTGTCTTCCATATCCTGAATTATCTCATCCATTTCGTCGCGGTCCTGCCGCCGGCCAAGCACGGAAACGACCTGATATCGCGCCGCGTTGCCTGTCAGCTGTGACGGAGCGGCCATAAAAAGCCTTGTCGCCTTTCCAGTCGGGTCTATTTTTCTGAAATCATCGGCGTAAAGTTCTATGATTTCCCGCTTCACCGAATCGACCGAACTCAGATTCTTTGTGTCAAGATAGGCATTCACAGCCTGAGGCATACCTCCCACAAGCATATAGAGGCGGAAATCCCGCAAAAGTTTCCGGTTTACGGCATCACCGACCCCCTTTCCGGAGTCGAACTGACTCTTCATCAGCGCCACTGTGGCGTTGTCTCCAAGAGCCCGGCGGAATTCTTCATAATCCATCGGAAACATATCAACCCTGGTCTCCTCGCTCGGAATGACTATCCCCCCGATGTTCTTTTTTATGGAGAGGAGGGAGCCGGTCTCGATGTAATCGTAACGATGATCCTTGACCAGATATTTTATCGCCTCGCGCACCTTGGGGGCTTTCTGTATCTCATCGAATATGATGACGGACTTCCGCTCTTCCAGTTTGACGTTGTATATGAACTGGAGCTGCATAAAGAAGTAATCCCGGTCGGAAATGTTCTCGACCGCGGCCCACAGTTCCGGCGTGGCCTCGCCGAAGTCCACCCGGATGTATGAAGAGTATTCGTTTTTCGCGAATTCTTCAGCTATCGTGGATTTCCCGACACGCCTGGCCCCTCGTATCAAAAGGGCGGTGGCCCCGTCTTTTTCCGCCTTCCACCTGAGCATCCTCTCATAAATCTTCCGCCTGAAGACACGAACTTCCTCCATAATCTCACAATTTTCTTGATTATTCGAGGCAAATATAAGGCGTTTTACACAAATCTCACAATTTATTTCGGGAAATATGTCAGGATTCTCAAAATGTTTGGCATATTACCGAAACCACACAGTCAGCCGCAAATCTCAATACAGAAAACCGAACATCCACAGCGGAATCTGATTGTCAAAGACATATTCGATGTTGTCCTTCACCACATAGCCGTCTTTGACGCCGGAAAGCTGTTTCTTCCCCTTCTTGCGCCCGCCCACCTCGAAGGTTCTTCCGTCCACCTCGAAGTCAGAGACGGGGGATTCGAGAACTTCGTACTTCTGCTTTGCCCAGCAGCAGAAGATGGATTCGCGGGCGCTGCCGGTCTCGGGGTTCTCGCCGGAAAGGACATAAGCCAGATTGGGGTTCTGAAGGTAGAGCTTGTCCATCTTGCGCAGAATCGCGTCTCCATTCGCCTTCTTCCGGAGGACGGAGACCAGTTCGGCCTTCTCGAGATATTCCAGATACCGCGGCAGTTCGTCGCGGTCAATCTCCAAATCCCTCGCCATATTCGAGAAATTGATCGTGACAGGGACGCTTCGGGAGATGTAATACATAAACTTCTTGAGCTTTCCGGTGGCCGCAACGGTCATCCCGGCATATTTCGGAACGTCGATTTCCACTGTGGCGTTTATGATCTGACGCAGCCGCGTCTCGAACTCAGGCTCCGACGAGAATGGATAGCAGCCTTTTTTCATATATTCGTCGAAATAGAAACGGGGACGATGCTCTCCGTAAGGGAAGTCCACCTCGCCCATCAAAATCTTCTCCAGAGAGGCTGTCTTCAGAGACCAGCCGTTGCGCAGGTTCAGATACTCACGGAATGACCAGACCGGAATGTGGTATTCGATGACGCGCCGGCTGAGGTCCGCTCCCCCGGACTTCAGGTCAAGCAGGGAACTGCCGGAATACACGACCTTCAGAAGAGGCAGACTGTCGTATATATTCTTGATCTCCCTGCTCCAGTTTCCGTATTTGTGGATTTCGTCGATATAGAGGCATTTGCCTCCCCGGGCGAAGAATTCCCGGGCGGTGTCAACAAGCGTGTGGGCGC
>CAVIXF010000300.1:0-2397 GCA_963646585.1 Candidatus Gastranaerophilales bacterium HUM_1
TGTACGAACAGACCTTGTCGCAGTACAACATTCCGCAAATCCAAGGTTTGCGGAGACTTGCGAGATGAAGATGGAGAACTGACGGAAAAATCAACCTGTCGGAATTTCCGACAGGTTCGCCAAGAAGGTATGAGACAAGTCCAAAGGGAGATGACCTATTACAATCTTGATATGATTCTGTCCGTCGGCTAGGGACGGGAAACGAAATGACTATCCCGGGAAAAAACTTTCCTTGAAACAGATATGAAATTATGACGGATTGGGAGAAGATGCAGAAGGGCGAAATATACAATGATTTCGCCGAAGACCTTTTCAACAGAAGAGTGGAGGCCAAGAAACTCTTCCGGGCATATAACCGTCTCGGGGATGACGAGGTGGAGCAGCGCAATGACATTATGCGGCGGCTGTTCAGGTCCGTCGGAAGAAACGTCTGGATAGAACCGGATTTCCGTTGCGAGTTCGGCAAGAACATCTCAATCGGGGACGACGTGTACATAAATTTCGGCTGCGTCATACTTGACTGCGGGCAGGTGCGCATCGGGAACAACACGCTGATAGGGCCGAATGTGGGGCTGTTTTCCGGCAACCACACGACGGACGCGGAGGAGCGTGCAGCCGGAGGACTGATACCCAAGCCTATCACTGTCGGCAACCGGGTGTGGCTGTGTGGCAATGTGACCGTCGTGCCCGGTGTCTCCATCGGTGACGACAGCATCATCGGCGCGGGAAGCGTAGTGACCCGCGACATCCCTTCCGGGGTGATCGCCGCAGGAAATCCCTGCCGGGTGCTGAGGAAGATCACTCCGGAGGACAAGACCGGCTTCTGCGCGGAGCAGAGTCTCCCGTCTGGTGTTTCGCCAGAATGACGCTACGACAGGACGCTGCTACTCCAGAATGCTGTCAATCAGGGGATATATCTCCGCTTCCTCCCTGTAGGGATGAATGTGGAAACGGCGGTTGCCGGCGAGCATCGCTGAAAGCACGGTTCGTGAGGAATCGTAGAGGATATGGACCGGCTTGCCGTGGCTTTCGGCGTAAGACAGTTCGTAACCCACTCCGAGCGATGCGTGCGTGCACTCCCCTATGAGAATGTCGCATTCCCGAAGCCACGCCGTGTCCTGTTCATAGATGTCGATGTCCGACGACCCCTTTTCGCTTTCAAATATGTCCGGACGGCCGATATGTTCAGTCAGAACGGTGTCCGTCCGCTGGATGTACGCTATGATCCGCCGATAAAGCTCCGCGTCCTCGCGTCCTCCGCGAATCGAGCCTGCAAAATATACTTTCTTTCCCATATTTATGATTTCAATAGTCCGGCAACATCCGGTTATCCGATAATTTTTACGCGTAATTTCGGTTCAGATGTCACTTCAGATCAGCGGGTTCTCGACTCCCGGCAGGCTCCGAGCCAGAGCAGCAGCTGCCCGAGATAGTACGGAACCATAATCAGCCATCTTTCCGCCGTGACCGGCCCGACGAACCTGTTCCACGACAGAATCATATCCGAAATGAGGAACAGCGCGGCCCCGACTGCGAAAAGCGGTGAACGCTGCACGAGCGAAAGAGCGAACATCGTGGAGATCAGAACGGCATAGACAGCGCAGCCAATCCGCAGCACACCGTCCGGAACATTCGGAATCACAAGCGCGAACGCGAAGACCAGCACTGCCGCGACAGTCAGCCCGACAAGCGTTTTCCATACCCGTGAGTCCAGGAAATCTTCCCCGCCTCCGTTCTGCGCCCCGACGGCCGTCTCTCCCGTAACCACCAAACTCTTACGGTTCTTCCGAAGTCTTTCCGCAAACGCCCATATCAGGAAGATATGTGCCGCAGCGAAATATCCCATCTGACCGGCGAAGCTCCCGTAGGCCCCCATCGCGTCTCCAGTGCAGGAGAAGAGAAACGCCAGCACGAACTTCAAATCCAGGCCGAGGTAAGCGCCCATAAGCGCCAGAGACGCTACGGGATATGCAATCCTGAACCGGACAACCTTTTCTGGAATCATCTCCTCAAGCGCCGCTGCCGGCATAAAGTAGATTGCAGCCAGCACCGTGAATATCAAAGAGATATAAATTACTCTTCTGTCGCTCCCACCTTTCTTCATATAATCGTGTCTGTTTTACGCATCATTCCCCGACAGGTCTCGAAAGAACCCGCGGCTCATCTTGTAGCTGGTTAAAATCGCCGCCACAAGACCGTGCTCCGCGAAGATAGTGTTTTTTGACGACAACTTGATGAAAGCTGCAAACAGATATAAAAAAGGTGGCTGAAAGGTCGGAAGACCAATCAGCCACCAGAAACATCATCCGAATTTTATCATCTCGAGCGAATCACACGAACCTCAAGCAAGCCGCCCGACCTCAAGCAAGCCGTCCAACGCCGCAGACCGCTTTTTAC
>CAVIXF010000301.1:0-2388 GCA_963646585.1 Candidatus Gastranaerophilales bacterium HUM_1
GTGTCGGAAATCATTTGCAGCAACAATTTTATGCCGAAATTTGTGACGCGCAATGCCCCGGGAAACGAAAAACATTTTCTATCTTTGCCCTGTCATCGCAAGGTGGCGGACATATTGATGAAAGTGTTTGGCTTTTATCCTTGGATAGGAATCTGGTAAATTTCAAAAGAACAGGGATTGGCTGCGACACTCATCACCTTGTATCACTGTGAATTATCATCTCTGGTAATCGCATATACGGGTGTGGGGTATTGCGTCGTTTATCTGTTCTTGGGCTTACCAGAGCCTCTATCCGGATGAATCGAAGACTCCACACTTTCTTTTTTTTGAACTGGGTCAGTTCCGGAGTCTGTGACCTATTAACACTCTTTTATTATGTGTAATTTTGTTGAAACAGCGGAGATTTGGGAAATTCTGTCAGGCCCGTCTTTTATCCAAGGGCGGCAGGAGATGAGGATTGTTGTCTATTTGCATCAGAAACAGACTCCTTTACACCTCATCAAGTCAGAGCAGGCTGTCACTGCCTATTTCGGCAATGATGGCTTATGTTGTGAAGTTCTTGGCAATCCCGATCTTGCGACCTTGAAGGTCGGAGATGAAATCGAGCTCGGACCTGGGGCTTCGACGAACGAGTAAAATTCATACTGTGATGAGGAGATTTGTATTATCGGCAATATTGATTGCCGCTGTCGCGGTTCAGTCCTGTGTCGACGCCGCTCGCATAGATGAACTGGATTCAAGAATAACGAAATTGGAGTCCCTTAACTACATTGACGCTGTCCAGGACGCGGACGGCCGCTGGTATTGGACATTGAACGGCAGTTGGCTGTATGTCAACGGCGCTAAAGTTCCGGTGTCTGTTGGTGATGGCCTGACGCCGAAGATGAAGATAGAGAACGGAATGTGGTATGTCTCTTATGACAACGGTGCCACTTGGACTGAAACAGGCAAGGCAAAAGGCGATGATGGCACGGCCTGTGGTATTATTTCAATTAAGGAAGACTCCTCCGGCATTTACTTCGAGATGCAGGATGGAACGGTAATCACAATTGCTAAGGTTCAGCCCTTGACAATTGTGTTTGATGTTGACGAAGTTGGAATAACATCCGGTGGCGAGAGTAAGACAATCGGCTATACTTTGAATGGCGCTTCAGAAAATGTTGTCATAAAGGCCATTGCTTATGATGGTTGGCGAGCCAAGCTCACTGTGGATACAAAAACAATGGGTACGATAACAGTTACAGCTCCTGAAGAGATAGTGGAAAGTGAGGTCCTGGTGCTTGTCAGTGATGGAGGGCGAGCTGTGTTTGCTGTAATTAATTGTTATATGAAGGCTACGGTTGTTGTATCTTCGGAGAAGTATGAAGTTTCCTGTTCCGGAGGTAATCTTGATGTGACTTTACGGACAAATACGGATCTTGGCGTATCAATTCCTGTTGATGCTCAATCATGGCTTAGTCTTGAACAAACTAAGTCTATGATAACAAAAACGCTTAGTTTTACCGTTTTGCCCAATGATAATGCCTATATACGCAATGCTGTAGTCTCTCTCGTGGACAGCAATGGTAGAGCCGCTCAAACATTTCTAGTGTCACAGAAGGGTGATACGGAGGGGCTTGTTTCGATTCATGTTGATACAAAGGGGGACTTACACTCGGTCATGGAGTCTTACGACAAAGCCCATATTGTCAAAATGAAAGTCTCTGGAAACCTGAATGATGTTGACTTGCTTGACATATATTATGAAATGCCGGCATTGAGATACCTTGATATGTCGGATGTTAATATTGACGTTCTTCCGGCGGAATGTTTCAAAAACTCTGAAGTGACAAGCATAGTCTTGCCAAATACAGTGAAGACTTTGTCTCGCGCATGTTTTTCCTCAAGTAAAATTTCCGGAAATTTGGTTATCCCGGCATCGTGCGAGACAATAGAACCGTCTGCATTTTATAATTGCCAAGCATTGGAGACTGTCACGTGGGGTTCGGGTTCCTTATTGAAGACAATCGGTGACGGCTCTTTTGAGGACTGTGCATCATTAAAATATGTCGTCATCCCAGCGGCGTGCGAAAATATAGGCATATCTGCATTTAAGAACTGCAAATTGTTGGCGGATGTCGGTTTTGAACCGAGTTCTCAGTTAAAGACAATAGGTGGTGGATTTTACGAGGAAAATTATTATGGGGCTTTTAGTGATTGCTCTTCATTGAAGTCTATGACTATACCTGCATCATGTGAGACAATCGGGGCAACTGCATTCAAAAATTGTCAATCATTGGAGACTGTAGTGTTTGAGAACAACTCACAGTTAAAAATAATTGGTGGCGGCCAGCCTAGTACTTTGTAACATTTAAAAGTTCAATATAGGATAGAGGTGCTTCAGCCTGG
>CAVIXF010000302.1:0-2371 GCA_963646585.1 Candidatus Gastranaerophilales bacterium HUM_1
GCTGGGAATAATAATTTACAGGATGGGCTGGAAAGCGGGGCTTGTCGTCACGCTCGCCCTCGTGCTCAATGTCGTGCTGTCCGACCAGCTCGCCAATCTCGTAAAGGATTCGGCGGCGCGCACGAGACCCTGCCTTGACAGCTGGATGACCGCGCACGGCGTCAGAGTGCTCGAAGGGGGCGGCGGATTCGGATTCTACTCCGGACACGCGGCCAATGTCTTCGCCTTCGCCTCCTGCTCGCTCCTGTGCTTCGCTTCCATACGCAGCAGAAAGGGACTTCCCGGACGGGAGACGGACACAGCAAGAGGAGTGTTCCTCGGAGTTTACGGGACGCTGATCTTCATCTGGGCGACCGTGGTCAGCATCAGCCGTGTCTATTGCGGAAAACATTTCATCGGCGACATCTCCGTCGGGGCGGTTTCCGGACTTATTACTGGAAGCCTTATGGCGTTAGTGGCGATAATGACAATAAGGCATATCAAAGTCCTGCGCGAATCCGTCAGAACAGCGTAGGCGGAATGCAATACGGAGCACGGCTCAGCCGGTCTGTCAGAACCGCGTAGGCGGAATGCAATACGGAACACGGCTCAGCGGCCTGTCAGAACCGCACGGCTCTGAGGCATCGCCCCCGGCATCCGGCTTTGACAATTCCGAACGGAGACATCGGACGGGAACTATAACACGGGGATGACCCGTTCCATTCTCGTACCGCGTGAACCCTTTATGAGGACGGCGGCGGCGGAGAAGTCCCCGCTGTGCGCGGCGACATATGCGGCGAGCTCCTCTGAATCCGCGAAACTGCGGACTGCGCCGGCCTTGCGGAACTCCTCTCCGACATAATACCCGTCAAAGCCGTAACCCTCCACCGTCTCCAGCGCCCTCCTGTGCTCCGGCTGCGACTCCGCGCCAAGCTCCAGCATATCGCCGAGCAGCACAATCTTCTTCGGCGCGTCAAAGCGCGAGAAGTTGTCCAGCGCCGCCCGCATACTCGACGGGTTGGCGTTGTAGGCATCGACAATCAGGACGTTACGCTCCGTGCGCTGCATCTGCGAGCGGTTGTTCGACGGGGTGTACGCCTCGACGGCTGCCACCGCCTGGTCCTGCGGAACGCCGAAGAAGCGTCCGACACAGAGCGCGGCAAGCACATTGTCCGCATTGTAGCCCCCCACAAGGCGCGTGGAAATCACAGCGCCGTCGGCAAGACGCAGTCTGAGGTAAGGATGGACGGAATCCGGCGGGAGAACCTCCGCACCGGAAAATTTCAGACCATAAGGAACTGCGGCCAGCCCATCCGGGACAACCTTCAACGGGGCGGAAGGTTTCCGTCCAGGCATCGTCCGGAATCCTCTTGACTCGGCCATATCGACCAGAACGGGATTGTCGGCATTGACGAAGACCGTCTTCGCTCCGAAGCCGTTCGACGCGATGAAATCGTATAGCTCCCCTTTCGTGGCCTTCACGCCCTCGAAAGAGCCGAAACCGAGAATATGGGCCTTCCCCACATTTGTGATGAGCCCGTAGTCGGGCGCGGCGATCTCCACAAGCTCGCGGATGTCCCCGGGGTGGCTCGCGCCCATCTCTATGATTGCGATTTCCGTGTCCGCCGGCATTCCGAGAATGGTCAGCGGCACGCCTATGTTGTTGTTCAGATTGCCGCAGGTCGCGTGCGTGCGGTACTTGGCGGAGAGGACGGCGTTGATCAGCTCCTTCGTCGTGGTCTTGCCGTTCGTTCCGGTGAGGCCGACCACAGGAATGCTGAAGCTGTCTCGGTGTCTCCGCGCCAACGCCCAAAGCGCACGGAGGGTGTCCGGCACGGGTATAAGACGGTCATTCCCCCGGTTTTCCCGGGCCGCAGCCGACTCCGCATCCACCACGGCGTACGCCGCGCCCTTCTCAAGAGCCCCGAGCGCATATTCATTGCCGTCGAAGTTCTCGCCCTTCAGCGCGAAGAACAATTCTCCCCCGCCGATTTTCCGGCTGTCAGTAGCCACCCGCCCCCCGCAACCGAGGAACAATTCGTATAACTTATCGATTTCCATAATCTATGTCATCTATCTCTATCGTCTTTTCTCCGCAGCAACCGCAAGGTTGCAAGGAAACATCATCAAGGAAACATCACAAGAACACATCATCAAGACATTCAACGCAGCAGACCGCCAAACATCCAGAAAAACAAACCGGGATGCCGGAATTGAATAGAAGGATGGGATGCAAGGCGGACGGTGAAGTCAAACACCGGAGCAACCTTATGGTTGTGAGGATTTTGACGAACCGTGCAACGAAGCAGACCGCCTTCTCATTCAATTCCGGAACCGGAGCAACCTTATGGTTGTGAGGATTTCATCAAGCCGTCCAACGCAGCCAGACCGC
>CAVIXF010000303.1:0-2367 GCA_963646585.1 Candidatus Gastranaerophilales bacterium HUM_1
AGAAAGCCGTTCCATTCCCAGGAGGGCGAAGGAACGGAGGAGCGCCGCAGCTTCGGAGACAGGCCGGCAGGTGAAAGAAGACCGTTCGGAGACCGCAAGCCGGGATTCGGCGCAAGAAAGCCTTTCGGCGAAAGGAAACCGTCCGGTGACAGGCCGGCCGGCAGGTCGTTCGGAGACAGGCCTTACGGAGAAAGAAAATCATACGGGGACAAGCCTTATGGAGATAGAAAGCCGTTCCATTCCCAGGAGGGCGAAGGAACGGAGGAGCGCCGCAGCTTCGGAGACAGGCCGGCAGGTGAAAGAAGACCGTTCGGAGACCGCAAGCCGGGATTCGGCGCAAGAAAGCCTTTCGGCGAAAGGAAACCGTCCGGTGACAGGCCGGCCGGCAGGTCGTTCGGAGACAGGCCTTACGGAGAAAGAAAATCATACGGGGACAAGCCTTATGGAGATAGAAAGCCGTTCCATTCCCAGGAGGGCGAAGGAACGGAGGAGCGCCGCAGCTTCGGTGACAGGCCGGCCGGCGAAAGGAAGCCGTTCGGAGAGCGCAGGAGCGGATTCCACAAGAGCGGATTCGCAGGAAAGGGAGGATTCGGCGGCGGCAAAGGCGGAAGCAAGAGGCCTCGCATTGGCAAGCCGGAGTTCAGGTCAGAGGACGAGAGCGGAATCAGCCGTATGATCGACCGCAGGAAAGAGTTCGAGAACGAGAGGATGTCCGACAACGACAATGTCAGCATCCCGTTCAAGGAGGAGGTGCGCCTCAACAAATTCATCGCGAACTCCGGGATATGCTCAAGGCGCGAGGCCGACAACTTCATACTCGCCGGCTGCGTGACCGTGAACGGCAACGTCGTCACCGAGCTCGGAAGCAAGATCAACGTCACCACGGACGACGTGCGCTTCAACGGCGAGCGGCTTCACGGGGAGGCGAAGGTCTACATCGTGATGAACAAGCCGAAGGGCTTCGTCACCACGACCTCCGACCCGCACGCCGAGAAGACCGTGATGGAGCTGCTCAGGAAATGCACGGCGAGGGTGTTCCCGGTCGGCCGGCTCGACAAGAACACGACCGGCGTGCTGATGTTCACCAACGACGGGGAGATTGCGGAAAGGCTGACCCACCCGTCCTACGACAAGAAGAAGATTTACCAGGTGTCGCTTGACAAAGACCTCACGCAGGAGGACTACGACAAGATTCTTTCCGGAGTCACCCTTTCGGACGGGGATGTCGCGGCCGACGCGCTCGACTACATCGAGGACAACGACAAGCGCAAGGTTGGGATTGAGATCCACTCCGGCAAGAACCGCGTGGTGCGCCGCATCTTCGAGTCTCTGGGCTACAGCGTGAAGGCTCTTGACCGGGTCTATTTCGCGGGGCTCACCAAGAAGTCGCTGAAGAGGGGCGAGTGGCGGTATTTGACGGAGGGGGAAGTTAATATCCTCAAAATGGGCGCCTACATCTAAATTGTCCAGAAAAGGCGAATCGCTGCGTTGTGTTTTTTGATGAAATCCTCACAACCATAAGGTTGCTGCGGTTTCAGTGGCTAAAAAAATGGATCAACTTGAAAAAGTCAATTTTTGAAAAAACATATATGCCTCACAGACACCTCAAATGGGAGGGGAAGGGTGGCAAAAGGCACTTTTTCAAGTGGACACAAAAACAAGTTGATATGTAGATTTGTTTAGGATTTTTGTGGATAGAGTTCTTTTTGAAGATGGAGTGTACCGGGGTACACGACTGATGAGAAAAGGACTATGGACCAAAAAGACAAACAAAGAAAATTTATGGACGAGAAAAAGACCGCAAAACATCATCGGGCGGGGTTTGTCAACATCATCGGCAATCCCAACGTCGGCAAATCCACTCTGATGAACGCCCTCGTCGGGGAGAAACTTTCCATAGTCACTGCCAAGGCCCAGACCACGAGGCACAGGATTATGGGGATAGTCAACGGCGAGGACTACCAGATCGTCTACTCCGACACCCCGGGGATACTCAAGCCCAGCTACCGCCTCCAGGAGAGTATGATGAACTTCGTGGAGACGGCGATAGGCGACGCCGACATAATCCTCTACGTCACCGACACCGTCGAGAAGCCGGACAAGAACGACGAATGGGTGGAGAAACTCGGGAGGCTGGAATGCCCGGTGATACTCGTGCTGAACAAAATCGACATAAGCACGCAGGAGAAGGTGACGGAGCTGATGGCGTGGTGGCGGGAGAAGCTGCCGAAGGCGGTCATATTCCCGGCCTCGGCGAAGGAACGGTTCAACCTCGACAACATCTACGACTCGATCGTGGAGAACCTTCCCGCGGCCCCGCCCTGGTACGACAAGGACACCTTCACGGACAAGAACCTGAGGTTCTTC
>CAVIXF010000304.1:0-2360 GCA_963646585.1 Candidatus Gastranaerophilales bacterium HUM_1
CCCTACGGGACGTAAGAATGAGACATATATATTATAAGTCAGAATACTTGAAAAACTTAGTTTACAGTATCATTTTGCTCGCGGCGGCCGCAGTTCTCGCGGTTTCCTGCGGCATATATTCGTTCACGGGGACTTCCATCCAGCCGGATGTCAAGACCGTGAACATCGAATATTTCGAATACAAGGCGCTCAAGGTCAATCCTACGCTCGCGAACGATCTGACGGAGGCGATGAAGGACAAATTCCGCAAGCTGACGAAACTGGAGCAGGTGGACGAGGACGGAGACCTGACGATCGCGGGGGAGATTACGGGCTACGACGTGAAGGCGACCTCGGTGTCGGCCAACGAACAGGCGGCGATGAACCGTCTGACGGTCAATGTGAAGATATATTTCACCAACAAGAAGTACCCGGAGGACGACTTCGAGAAGTCGTTTTCGGCTTATGCGGACTTCTCGGCCGACCAGATGCTCGACGCGGTGGAAAGCGACCTGATTTCGGGCACGGACGGGATTCTCGACAAGCTCTGCGAGGACATCTTCAACGCCACGGTGGCCAACTGGTAGCCCTTTCCGGGAATATGGAGGGCCCCGGGGCGGTGACGGACGGAGGAATGCGGCCGTGAAATACGAAAGACTATGGCGGAAGGAACGACGATAGACATAAAGAGGCTCACTGTGGAGGAGCTAGCGGGGGTTGTGAGCATCTACCCGTGGTTCGGCGCGGCCCGCGTGGAGCTGTGCCGCAGGCTCGGGGCTGAAGGCCCGGAGAGGGACGGCGGAAGGATGCTCGCCGAGGCCGCGCTCTATGTGCCGGACAGGAGGAGGTTGTCGGCGATGGCGGCGTCTGGCAGAAACCGGGAGTATCCGGACGCGGACGTGGAGGCCCTGCTCAAATCGCAGCTCTCCTCTGGAGCGGAGGCCGGCGGGGGTCTTTCGGGCGCGAAAAGCTCCGATGCCGGGCGCGACATCCGCATAGCCGGGGGCGACTATTTCTCGCGGGAGGATTATGACGGAGTGAAGAAAGATGGGGACGCGGAGCTGTTCCGCTGTGTCGCCGCCCGGGAGAAGGACTCCGGAGACGAAGCCCGCTCCGTCCCCGCCCATCTCGGATTCTGCACGCGGACGCTGGCCGAAATCTACGCGGAGCAGGGCTACCTCGACGAAGCCAAATCAATTTATTCCCAACTAATTTTGGCATATCCGGAAAAAAGTGCTTACTTTGCATCCCTTATCGAAAAATTGGGCTGAAATAATAAAAGTACAAAATAATGAAAGCATTATTCATAATCCTGACGGTGCTTGTCATCCTGGCAAGTGTCCTGCTCACGATTGTCGTTCTTCTCCAGAACAGCAAGGGCGGCGGACTCGCAAGCAACTTCACCACCGGAAACCAGACTTTCGGAGTGCGTCAGACGGCCGACCTGCTTGAGAAGATCACCTGGGGTCTTGTCGCGTTCATCTTCGTCGTTTCAGTGGTCACGACCTTCATCCCGCACATCAACAACAGCGGGGACATCACGGACAGGATTGACACCGAGGTCATCTCGCCTGCGGACTTCGGGACCGAGGCCGCCGACACGACCGTCGCCAAGTAAGCGGTTCTTTCAGCTTACAGCAATCCTCACTGACAGCACAAGACGGCTCACAGGCCTCTGCAAGGGCGTTGAAGTTCGTCATTCAGATTGAACACTGACAAAATGTCAGTGTTTTTTGCGTGGGAATATATTTTGAAAATCCAAGGTCGTCCGCTCTCCGGAGCGGGCGATTTTATGTGTAATTTTGATATGGAGAACAAGTACGAGAACTTACAGAAATTCGCCATCAACCTCAATGAGAGGGCGGCTCAAGGCAAGCTTGACCCTGTCATCGGGCGAGACGAGGAGATACGAAGGGTTCTTCAGATTCTGAGCAGAAGGACCAAGAACAACCCTATTCTGGTCGGTGAGCCGGGTGTCGGAAAGACCGCCATCTCGGAGGGCATCGCGCAGAAGATTGTGGACGGGAACGTGCCGGAGAACCTGAAGAACAGGATAATATATTCCCTTGACCTCGGCGCGGTCATAGCCGGCGCGAAGTATCAGGGAGAGTTCGAGGAGAGGCTCAAGGCCATCGTGAAGGAAGTGGTCGACAGCGACGGAGAGGTCATCCTCTTCATCGACGAGATTCACACCCTTGTCGGCGCGGGCCGGAGTTCGGGCGCGATGGACGCATCCAACATCCTCAAACCGGCGCTTGCGAGGGGCGAGCTGCGGACCATCGGTTCGACGACCCTTGACGAGTACCAGAAATATTTCGAGACCGACAAGGCGCTTGAGAGACGGTTCCAGATGGTGATGGTCGATGAACCAACCCCGGCGG
>CAVIXF010000305.1:0-2359 GCA_963646585.1 Candidatus Gastranaerophilales bacterium HUM_1
GGGAGCTGTCGATGCGGACTCTGACCTTGCCTGACTCTCCCGGGGCGGCCGGCGGTATCGCGTCGTGTGACGACTTCTGTGCGTCGACATCGCATTTGTGCACGACGAGCGTCCGCTTCCCCTCGTTCTTGAACTCGAACTCCGCCTCGATGACCTTGCCCGCCCGGATTTTTCCGAAAGTGAAACTGCTCGTCTTGAAGCGCGGTATCGGCCCGTTCGATTTCTCCGCTTCGGAGAGGGAGCTGAAATTGTCGGAAGTGTAGGCGTATATCCTCACTTTTCCGGCCTTCACCCCCTCCGGCAGTCCGGCCAAGGCGTATGAACTCGTCCCGTTCACGACCGGAGTGGCGCAGTAACTGTTCTTCCCCCATTTCTCCGGAGAGCTTTGCACGGTGTATCTGACTTCCGCCTCGCCTCCGGCTGGAATCGTCCCGGGAATATCCTCGATGCTCAGGCCTTCGCTCAGGTCTTTGAATCTGACTTTAACCGGCCTGTCGCCGAGGTTCGCCACCTTGAACTCGCCGCTGCGGCATTCGCCCTGGAGGATGTTCCCGCATTTGACATCCAGAGTCCTGAACCCTAGAGCTCCGAAACGCAGCGGATAGATTTCTCCGAGGGTCGGCTTTTTTTCGTGGCATACGCCCCGGAGCTTGAGTATCACCGGCTTCTTCACTCCGGAGAGATAGACCGTCAGGTTCTTGTCGAAGGGCATAGCCCCCTCGTTGTTGCTGTATGTCGCTGAAATCGTTCCTGTTCCGCCCGGGGGAATCGGTGATTTCGTCCATTCCGCGTCCGTGCATCCGCAGGAGGAGACCACGCTGTAGACGGCTATGGGGGCGTTTCCGGTGTTTTTGACGGTGAACGTGCAGCTCACCGGCCCGCTGCCGAGCTGTATGTCGCCGAAATCGTGGACGTCTTTGTCGAACTCGATGCCGCCGCCCACTTTGAGCTGGGCCGCAGCCGGATGGAACGCGGCTGCCGCGAAAATCAGCGCCGCGACCATACGCATACCTATATTATATATACAGCAACTGTTATATGTGCCGACTTTCTTCATCATATAGTCGTTCTTGATTCCAGTCGTCTATTAACCCCTCCCCCTTCTATTAACCCCTCCCGTCCCCTTTGCAGGGGAAGTGGTGCTCCGTTTGCCCTATCAACACATCCTCCCCCTTCGCAAACTGCGCACGGCGCTTTTGCGCCTTTTGTCCCCGTTTTCGTCTCCTTCTTTCCTTTTCGTCCACTTTGCGGTTCCCGTCTGCGGCGACCGGATTGCAAAGATACGCCGATATTTTGGAAATATTTTGTGAAAAAACAAAACAGTTTATAAATTTGCGTTTCCGTTCGGACGCAATGCGCCCCGTGCGGACATCGCCGTGTGATATGGGCGGTGCGGCTAAACAATTATTAAAAAACAAAATTATGGCTCACAAAATTTCACAGGACTGCGTAGCTTGCGGAACCTGTCTTCCAGAATGCCCGGTAGGCGCGATTTCCGAGGGCGACATCTACAAAATCGATCCGGACGCCTGCATCGACTGCGGGACTTGCGCTGACGTATGCCCTCAGGGTGCGATTTCAGCTGAATAGGACCGGCTTCAGTTCCGGAGACCGATTGTCTTAAGATAATCAGAACGAAATCCATTTCTGCGATTTCGTTTTTTTGTTTTTCAGCATTGTTTTTTGAATTTTATTCGTATCTTTGCACGCTCAAAAAGAAAAAGGGGGTGATTTAGAGATGATTATAGTACCGGTAAAGGAAGGCGAGAACATTGAAAAGGCTCTCAAGAAGTTCAAGAGGAAGTTCGAGAAGACTGGAGCAATCCGTGAGCTTCGTGCACGCAAGGAATTCGTGAAGCCGTCCGTAAAGGCGAGAAAGGCGAAGATGAAGGCCATCTACGTCCAGCACCTCCGTCTTCAGGAGGAGCAGTAGTTCCGATTTTTTCAGGGCTGTCGAGCTTGTTGAAGAGCCGGATGTCCGGCCGCTTGCAGTCGAAACTTATATTTGTAAAGTTTTATGTACGCAATCGTAGAAATTGCAGGCCAGCAGTTCAAGGTTGAAGCTGGCAGACAGATTTTCGTCAATCGTCTCGCAGCGGAGAAGGGTGCTGCCGTGGAGTTCGGCAAAGTGCTTCTCATCGACAATGACGGTGATGTCAAGGTCGGAGCTCCGTATGTCGACGGGGCGGTGGTCAAGGCGACGGTCATCGATGACAGCTGCCGCGCTGACAAGGTTCTTGTTTTCAAGAAGAAACGCCGCAAGGGCTATCAGAAATGCAACGGACACCGTCAGAACCTCACGAAGATTCAGATTGACGGAATCGCTTAACGGATGATCGCTTAATTAAAGGAGAAACAG
>CAVIXF010000306.1:0-2353 GCA_963646585.1 Candidatus Gastranaerophilales bacterium HUM_1
AAGCCCAACTCCGGACACGGGGCGACCGTCCTCCACCTGTACCGCTATGCCCTCGCGGAGGGCGCGGACTATGTCTTCCAGACGGACAGCGACGGGCAGACGAACCCGGACGAGTTCTGGCAGATGTGGGAGAACCGGAAGAAATATGACTTCCAGATCGGCACCCGGGGCGGAAGGCAGGACGGGGCAGGCAGGGTGTTCGTCACGAAGACGCTCCGCCTGGTCGTATGGGCGATTTTCGGGGTCTGGGTGAAGGACGCGAACACGCCGTTCCGCCTTATGGACGCGGGAAAACTCGCTGAGATACTGAAACTTGTGCCGAATGATTTCTTCCTCGCCAATGTCGCCATATCGGCGATAGCCGTCAAGAGGAAACTGAACATAGGCTGGTATCCCATCTCTTTCCGTCCACGTCAGGGAGGAGTCAACTCCATCAATATGAAGAAGATCGTGAAAATCGGCTGGAAGGCTCTCGGCGACTTCAGGAAGATAAACCGGGCCATATCGGGCGGACAAACAGTCGGAAAACTCTGACATACAGACATATACATATTCATATTCACATCAAGAAGACAAAATCTCATCCGATGGCAAATAAATCGTCAATATTCGACGTCACGGAGCGGATTGCCGGGAACAGATGGTTTCCGCTGATTTTCCTGCCCGTGGCGTTCCTTTTCGTGCTGTTCTATTCCTACACCACCTCGCCCCTGTTCGTAAACGAGGGCTATGACAGCTGCGTGTTCAAGTCGATGGGCCTCGCCATTCTTCAGGGGAAGACCCCGTACGCCGACCTCTTCGACCATAAAGGCCCGGTTCTGTACTTCCTCAACGCCTTCGGCCAGCTGCTCATCCCGGGGAGGACGGGCGTATTCTGCCTTCAGGTCGTCTGGATGTTCCTCACCCTCCTCTTCCTGTTCAAGTCCGCACGGATGTTCCTGCGGAGCGACCTCTCCTTCGCCGCCGTCCTCCTGTCGCTGGTGCTTCTCGCCGGGACATATTCGGAGGGGAACCAGTGCGAGGAGTGGGAGATGCTGCCCGCGTCCGCAGGGTTCTTTTTCGCGCTGAAGTACCTTTTCGACCAGGGCCGCAGACGTCTCGGGGCATATTCCTTCATCTGGGGGCTCTGTTTCGGGTTTATGTTCTTCATCCGTCCGAACGACGCGGTGTCCCAGATCGGGGCCGTTATGTGTATGGCCGGGATCATCTGTCTGAAGGAGAGGCGTTTCACCGCTCTCGCGAAATCAGCGGCGGTCTTCATCGTAGCGGCGGTTCTCGTGGCCGTCCCGGTTCTCCTCTGGTTCCAGTCACGCGGCGCGGTGCCGGACCTGATTTACGGGATGATAACCCACAACACCCTGTATTCCGACGGCGCGGAGCTGTTCCTGAAGGCGCACCGGAAGCTGTGGTTCGTCGTCCTGTTCGTCCCGATGGGGATTATGGCGCACTATTCCGGGCGCAGAGAGCTGCTCGCCCTTCTGATTCCAGTTGCCGTGCTGTCGCTGCTGCTCGTCGGCGGGAATATGTTCAAGCACTATTTCATCATCTTCCTCCCGTATTTCCTCCTTTTCTGGACGCTGCTCTTCCTTCAGAAGAACGCCGGAGTCATCGCGCTGTCCCTGACCGTGGTCTGCCTCTGCTCCGTCGGGGTCAGCGGACACGACATCCTGATCCACTCCATCGCGAGGGAGACTTCGATGAAGCTCGATATGCTGGTGCGCCGGGAGCCCGACTTAAGGCGGTTCTACGACGCGGCCGGCGGACTGGTGGAGAAAATCCCCGAAGACGAGCGGGACGAGGTCTGGAACTATAATCTCGCCTGGTGCCGGAATCCGGATTTCTCGATCCTGTTCCACTACGGAATCGTCCAGTGCAACAAAGTCCCGTATTTCCCGATGTACAAGGTGAACGCCGCCCTGAAGGCGGAGGACGACCTGGGGACGCACCGTCCGAAATGGATTTTCGTCTCCCGCGACACCGATGAGGCGATGACGGAGTGGGATTTCACGCCGGATTACGACTTCATCCGCAGCAACTACGCTCTCGCCGGGGTGCTCGACCCGGAGGTCGGCGGCGTTGAGCTGTGGCGGCTCCGGGAATGATATGGCTCGCGGAATCGCACGAAAAAAAGAGAGACTCCGCAGATGATTTTCCGACAGCTCGCGGAATCGCACTTTTTTATGCGATTCCGCGAGTTGTTTCCGTTTTCTTCTTTGATTGCTAACTTTGTCCGGAATTTTGCGGGATGCTTCGGCCGGCGTCCCGGGCAGGATCTCGGAAACTTGAAAAAATAAATTGCCTCAGATTTCATCACTATGCTTTGTTCCAAGACAGAAGAGGGGCTCAGATATGC
>CAVIXF010000307.1:0-1524 GCA_963646585.1 Candidatus Gastranaerophilales bacterium HUM_1
CGCACATACCCTTCCTTCGCAAACTGCGCACGGCGCTTTTGCGCCTTGTAGCTTTTATTTCAACAAAAAATCACAGAAAGAACTGTCAAGTTCTTCGGCCTTGTGAGTCTACTGAAAATCATAGAATGAACTGTCAAGCCACTTTGTCCCGACGAGGGCGCGATAGTCACCGCTGTCCTTCCCTGAGCGGAAATTCCGGAAATAACGGTTCTCCGAGAGGACTTTTCCGTCGGCCGAGGTCAGAGTGAGAGTCACTATGCAAAGCCCGTCCGGAACATCCTGCATATCAATCACCTGAGTGGTCGTGTCCTCCGCCGGGCTTACGGACGCTGTCTTTGAATACAGCGGCTCCCCGGCCGGGCTGACCACAGAGACGCCCGCATTGAGGTTCTTCAGGTCGCCGCGTGAGGCGTTCACGACCTCGACCGCGCAGGTGGCGGAGTTCAGCTGGATGTGAACCGGCTCGCAGGCCTTTCTGACTGCGGCGCAGGCGGCCGTCGGGCGGAACCAGTAGTCATAGGTCTGCCAGGCGAGACTCGGCCAGGCGCTGTGCGACATCCATATAAGCAGGCCGTAGCGGTTGACGTTGTTCGCCTCGTACATCGCACGGTAGCCGTCATAGTTGATCCACTGGGCGTAGCCGGCGAACTTCTCCGCGGACTCCAGAGCCTGCTCCCCGAAACGCCGGCACACAAGCTCGACGAACGCCGCATCGCCCTGCGCCCCCGTCTTCGTGAAGTCGTGCTGCCCCCAGACGTCGTTGAAAGGCCAGAGATGATCCTTCCCGAGCATCTCGGACAGGCTCGCATAGTCCATCACGGCCGGCATACCCCTCTCGCTGTGGAACTTGGCGGTCGGCTTCTCGAAATAATAGGCCGGTTCGACGGCGCGGTAAGGGCCGTGGCCGCTGACCCCGTCGGCCGCCGAGTTCGGGATGTACAGGATGTCGGGATGCAGGGTCTTCACCGCCTTTTCCAGACCGGCGTCGATCGCCGCCGGAGGGTAGCCCTCGTTGCGGCCGCAGTACAGGCCGATGCTCGGATGCCTGCGGATGAGGCTGAGATAATCCCGGGCGTTGTCGAGGAACATCCCGGCGTCGTCCGGGTCAGGGCCGTCGGCGGGATTGGCGAGCCAGAAATCCTGCCAGACCACGACTCCATACTTGTCGCAGGCCTCGTAGAACTCCTCGTCGCCGGTCTGCCCGACCCAGTCGCGGATCATATTCAGGTTCATATCCCGGTGCATCCGGACTGCGCGGTCGTACTCCCGCGCCCCGTAGCGGAGGTTGTATTCGCTGAAGCCCCAGTTTCCGCCCTTCGGGAAGAACCTGTGCCCGTTTATGTACATCTTGAGGCTGCTCCCGGCGTCGCGGTAGGTGAACTCCCTTATGCCGGCACGCCAGCCGACTGAAGCCGCCGCCCTGTCCGCCCCGTCTGGCGTGAAGGTGAACGACGCGTCGTGCAGGGCCGGTTCGCCGTAGCCGTTCGGCCACCAGAGGGCGATTTCGCGGTTCTTCAGCTGCGG
>CAVIXF010000307.1:1534-2352 GCA_963646585.1 Candidatus Gastranaerophilales bacterium HUM_1
CTGCGGGTACGCATCCGAAGTGAAAGTCTCCTGGCGGCTCTCTCCCGCCTTGAGGCTGATTTTCTTCTCGAAGACGATGTCGCCCAGAGTTCCGCGCAGAGTTCCGCTGACATCCCTGTCCGAGATGTCTTCCAGCTTGACTGTCACGGCCATAGATGCGCGTCCATCCTCCCCTATCCTGCTGCGGACGAGCGGGTCGTCCAGCCTGACCGCCTCGACGGTTTCGAGCCGGATGTCATTCCATATACCGATGTCGCGCCCCCTGACGGTCGGCATCCAGTCCCAGCCTATGGTGGCGTGGAAGGTCGGATTGTCCGCCCCGAGCTGCCCTCCGTTGAAGTCCGGACTCTCGGCGTTCTTCTCCTTCGCCGCGCCGTAATGCGCGTTCTTCACTATGCGCACGGCCACCGCATCGCCATCGCCCTTCAGCAGATCCGTAACGTCGAAGCGGGCGCGTTTGAACGCCCCGGCTATGTCACCGACGAACTTGCCGTTGACATAGACCCCGGCCTTCCAGTTGATTCCGTCGAACGACAGGATCACACGCCCTCCGTCCCGGCTGGCCGCCTCTTCAAGAAGTTTCGCGACCGTGCGGACATCCGGAGTCCATCTGTACCAGAAGTCGGAGTTGAAGTAGGACTCGGAAATCTGGAGGTTGTTGTCCGCTATGCCCGGGTCGGGAACCGCTCCGGCGGCGATGTAGCTGTAGAGCACCGTGCCCGGCACGACAGCCGGAAGCCACTCCGAGTCGTCATAGCCTGCGGTCGAAATCTCCTCGCCGCCGCCCGCCGCTTCGGACGCCCGCCGGAGTTTCCAAC
>CAVIXF010000308.1:0-2352 GCA_963646585.1 Candidatus Gastranaerophilales bacterium HUM_1
TCGCGCACCATCCTGTTCACGCCGTCCGGGCCGAGGGAGCCGGCCTGATCCGTGCCCTTCATACGGCGGTCTATGGTGATGTGCTTCTCGATGATTTCCGCGCCCATCCCCACGGCCACCGCCGGAGCGGCGATTCCTATGGTGTGGTCGGAGAATCCGATGTGATAGCGTCCGTAATGCTTCTTGAGATAGGCTATCGTGTTGAGATTCAGGTTGTCCGGATGGGTCGGATACTGGGACACGCAGTGGAGGATCGAAATCTCGTCGTGGTAGCGGGTGATGACCTCCAGCGCGTCGTCCAGCTCCTTCTTCCCGGCCATCCCGGTGGAGAGTATGATCGGAATCTTCGTCTCGGCCATCGCGGCGAGCAGCGGCAGGTTGGTCAGGTCGCGTGACGCGACTTTCAGATAGTCGGGGGTGAACAGCCCGAGCAGGGAAAGACAGCCTTTAGCGCAGAGGGTCTCGACGAAATCAAGCCCCTTGGACTTCGCGTACCTGTACACCTCGAAATGCGCCTCGTCATCCAGTTCGAGGAATGCGCGGTGCTCGCCGTAGGTCGCCCCGAACGAGTTCGCGTTGAGATACGGACGGTTCATCCCGCTGACTGTCAGCTCCTCCTTCAGGTCGCGGCGGGTCATCTTGACCGCGTTCATCGGCTTCAGGTCGAGGTTGAACGCATCCTCGTGCACCGGACGGGCGACAAGCTCCACGATCAGTTTCGCTATGTCGACGGATCCGTTGTGGTTCTGCCCGATTTCTCCGATTATATATGTCTCCCCCTTCCTTATCATATATATAGGTATATGTCCATTTCCCCGGAAATCATTTCCTATTCCGAAGAATTTCCGATTTCATCGAACGCCTCATATCCTCGTCAGAATCAATATATTCGACGACGTCCTCAAGAGTGAATCCGCCTTTCCTCGCTTTCAGGGTCGAATATGCTTTCGCGGCGTTGGTGAAATCTTCCCTCGTGTCTATGGTGAGGCGGATGTCGTCCCGGTTCTGAAGGAAGTCCGGGGCCGGAATCCATTCGCAGCGGTATTCGTCCGGATGGGTGTATATGTGGATGGTCACGTGCTCGCGGGCCGGAGTCCCCTCCTCCGTCGTCTCCGCGACCCGTCTGAGGGCGGAAAGCCGGACGAACTCGCCCCAGAAGCCGAAATGCGTGAGAATCGAAGGCTTGCCGCCGACGCGGAAACCGATATAGTCGGCCACGCTCTCCTCCGCCTTCTCCACCAGCCGGACTATTCCGTCACGGTCGATGAAGGGGTTGTCGGAGCAGACCCGCACGATGCCGTCTATGCCGCCGGCCTCGGCCGCGCCGATGAAACGCCCCAGTACGTCGGTCTCGGAGCCCCGGAAGACGGTCTCCCCTCTTTCCAAGAGGAACTCCGCCAGAGGGTCGTCAGAGCCATTTACGGAAGTCGCGACGACGACTTTCCCGCAGCCTGTCCCGTGAAGGGTGTCGAGCAGCGTCGCGATCAGGGTCTTTCCGCCATAGAACGGCATCAGGACCTTTCCCGGGAGGCGGGTCGAGCCCATCCTCGCCTGTACGATTATTCCTGTGTTCATAATGTCCTGTGACAGACGGGAGTAGGCATCAGCAGACACAATCCGAATGATTATGTGCTCACGCCTCAAGGCTGCCCCGGTACCAGTCGAAGAGCCTGCGGACTCCGTCCTCGATCTCCACCTTGTGAGTCCAGCCGAGGCGGTGCAGCTTGCTGACGTCGATGAGCTTGCGCATAGTGCCGTCCGGCTTCGACGGGTCGAACTCTATCGTCCCCGTGAAACCCGCCGCCTTCGCGACAAGTTCCGAAAGTTCCTTGATTGTCAGCTCCTTGCCCGTGCCGACATTGATGTGGCAGTTGCGGATTTCGCCCAGAGACGGAATCGCCCCGCCCCTTCCGGTCGAATGGTTGCGGTCGACCGCCCCGTCCGCGCTGTTGCCGAAATGCACGGAAGAATATTTCTCGATTCCGATGATGTCGGAGAAGTCCACGTTGAGGAGGATATGCACGGAGGCGTCGGCCATATCCTCGCTCCAGAGGAACTCCCGCAGCGGCCGTCCTGTCCCCCAGAGAATCACCTTGTTCTTCCGTATCCCGTAGAAGGCCAGGACTTTGAGTATATCCTCCACGGAGCTGTCGCCGTCGATTACATATCTCTCAGTCCTCCCGTTCTCCTCCTTTATGTCGGCACCGACCGGACGGATGCGGAGGTCGCGGCGGATAAGGTCCCAGCGGCCGTCGTTTATGAGGCGGGCGAGATAGACCTTGCGCATCATAGCGGGCATCACGTGGGAGTTTTCGAGGTGGAAGTTGTCGTTCGGGCCGTAGAGGTTCGTCG
>CAVIXF010000309.1:0-2348 GCA_963646585.1 Candidatus Gastranaerophilales bacterium HUM_1
CGTTTGAATGGTCGGCAAGATATTTTCCGATTTGTTTGTGGACGTTCCATATCGGATGCTCCGTGGCGTCCGCGTCAAGGAGGCTGATGTAGCCGCGCTCATATTTCCTCATCGTCTCCCAGATGAAGTCCCTGCTGCTGAAGGTTTCGCCCGCAATGGCGGCGATGATGTTTGCGGCATTGGCCGCCAATGGATGAAGTCTTCGGGCAGAACGACATTGCCGGGCTGGGCGGCGTTGGAGAAAAGAGGGGCGATTTCCTTTGGTGTGAATCCGGCGATGCCGCAGCCGATTCGCGTCACAAGGAACTTGTATTCTGGGTACTGGAGGGCAAACTGGCAGAAATCATCATTTCAGTTCTGTTATCCGGTCAGGGGTAAATTCTGAGAACATAGCTACTATAGTGTATAATGGAGGCTGTTAATGCGGCGATTGAGAACGGAGAGTTTTTCAATCAACTGCTCGAAGGAGGGCGAAGTCTCGTAAATCATAGCCTCCTGCATAGCTCGGTAGTCCTGCTTCCAACTCTCGCGTACCTCCTTGGGAGGAATGATGTTGAGCGTTTGAGGCAGAAGGGTATCGTAGTTGAAACCTCGCAGGCCTATGAATGTGCGGCGGTGCTTGATGACGGAGAGGTATAGGTTCCTGTCAGTGAGGGCCTGTTCCGCTAAAGGGGTGTCGGCGATTTGGCAGATGTCGTAGAGATGCCGGGACATCCTATTCACGCGAATGGCGTCCTGCGGCTTGGAGAATTCTTCATGCAAGAGGAAAAGTTTCTCCAGAAAGGTACGCTGGGGTATGACGGCGCGAACTTCAAAGGCCGATTCTGAAAACGGTGCCTCGGAGTAAACCTCATCGATGTACGACCGAAGGGGTACAATGGCCACAGGCTCGCTCATCGAGCGGCCACTGACTTCAATCAGGACTTTAGAGCGTATGTAGGGATTGGCATCGAATACTGGCGTGTATTCCACCTCGATTGTTTCCGGGTCGGTCGTGGTAATGGGCGTGATGTTGACGCTGACTTTGAAGGCATCCGGGGCAATACCGTCCTTTTCCAACTGTGCGGCGAGGTCGAACTGAAGCCTGTCCCGGACAAAGGAGCAGGCAGCGCGGCGGAGACGGTCGCTGATCTGCGTCTTGGAGAGTTCTCCGCCGAAGCCCAGGAACTCCCGGTCAATGGCTATATCGACATCCTCCGACATACGCCGGATGAGGTTTCAGCACTTGCTAAGATTGGTGCCGCCCTTAAAGGAGGTGTGAGCGGTATACGGCAAGGAGAACAGGGCACGGAGGACGGCCGTCACCCACCAGTCTTTCTCAATGATTTGCAGGTCCATTCCGGTTTCCGACTGGACGCGGCGCAGAATGTCCTGCCGCTCTTCAAGGGTCAAATCTGTGTACTTCATAGGGCAGTCAGTTGTTTGCGCACCCACAGCGGGGCAAGTGCGATATCGTGAGTAAACTCTTCTTCGGAGACATTTTTCAAATGTTCTTTAATGACGGCCATCTGCTCTGTCGACACATTGCCCTCGCCGATTTCACGCAGGGCCGTGACGACGAGTGACATCAACTGAGACCGATAGGCAAAAGTGCGCATCTCGGAGGTGTGCTTGAAGAGTATGCCACGCCCTTTGCCGATGGTCACCCGCCGAGGTGAGCCGTCCGTGATGAACACGACATTGGCCGGAATCTGCGTGGTCAAGCCGAACCGGTACAGGGCATAGGCTCCTGTGGGAGCGATACGCACCCTGTCGCGGCCGGCTATAGCCTCGGCAATTTCCTCGATGGAGGGCAGGATGGCTCCGCCTCCCCAGCGGGTATCTATGCGAGGATAGCAATAGATTCCTTGCGCCACGCGCGTCAGCACGCCATTCTCGCATAGGCGCACCAAAGCCGAGCGTACGGCATCGGACGATCCTGCATCGGTGAAGGAATCGGGGAAAAACAGTGTCCCCCGCTCCGATTCTTCGATGCACTTCTTGATGGAATTGTATGTGCTCTGGTCAGCCATATATAGTTTTGCCACAAATTTATGACAAATTTGTGGCAAAACAAAGAAAAAATTCTCCTGTAAATATGTAGTCGGACTCTTTGGCTGCCTGTAGTTGACAGTGGAGTCCTTGGTCTATCTGCAAGGAGGCTCTGGTAAGCCAAAGTACGGATAAACGCACACTTTCATCAATATGTCCGTCGTCTTTCGACGACAAAGACAAAGATAGAAAATGTTTTCTGTTTATGGGATATTGCGCCGCGAATTTCGGCTGTTTCGAGGATATATCGCCCTACAGCAGCGGTCAAGTAGACATTTCGGGTGATGAAATTCGACGCCCAGGTCTCTATTGGACAT
>CAVIXF010000310.1:0-2323 GCA_963646585.1 Candidatus Gastranaerophilales bacterium HUM_1
TTAGGGGTATACACGCTTTCCAGGCGTGCCTCTTAAGCCACTCGAGCATCTCTCCAGAGTTCGCAAGCGTCTATGCCTGCTTCGGGCCGCGTCGCAAGCGCCACCGCCTGCATCGGGGCACCACTTGCTTACGGACTGCAAAGATAAATGTTTTTTTCCGAAAATCCAGCATCCCCAGACCACGGCGGCGGAAAAATTGACTCCGCCTACTGCCTGACCCCTCCGAAGCGGTTCTGAAGGATGTCGCAGACTTGGCCGAGCCTGTCCGCGAGCAGTTCTTCGGAATCGGCCTCGCAGATCAGGCGGAGATACGGCTCCGTGTTCGACGGGCGGATGTTGAACCACCAGTGCGGGAACTCGACCCTGTAGCCGTCGAAGTCCATATACGCCGTCGGCTTCTCCTGCGCCAGAAAATGGTCTCTGACCGCGTCCATAGCCCCTTTCTTGTCCTCGATTTTGAAATTGACCTCGCCCGAGCTCCTGTACTTCTCTATCCGCGAAATCAGCCCGCTCAGCGACACCCCCTTCCGCTTCATATCCGCCACGACGTTCAGAATCACCATCGAGGCGAGCAGGCCGCTGTCGGAGTAGAAGAAATCCCGGAAATAGTAGTGCCCGGCAAGTTCGCCCCCGTAGACTCCGTCCAGCTCGCGCAGCTTGTTGGCGGCGTAAGCCCGGCCGACTTTCCAGGTCGCCATCTTCGCGCCCATCGGGACGAGGTACTCCCCCACCGCCTTCGAACTGCGTATATCCTGAAGGACAACGCCTTTCTGTCCCTTCTTCTCAAGGAAATAGTGCCCGAGCACCGCAATCATCAGGTCCGGGGATATGAACTTCGCGTTCTCGTCCACGAACATCACCCTGTCCGCGTCGCCGTCATAGATGACCCCGATGTCCGCCCCCGTCTTGCGCACGAGCTCCTGCAGAGCTACGACATTCCTGGGAATCAGCGGGTTGGGTTCGTGGTTTGGGAACCGTCCGTCGATGGTGTCGAAGATGTAGGACGGAGCGTCGCCGAAAATCTCCTTCGCGTAGAGGTTCGCCATACCGTTGGAAAGATCCATCGCCATCTTCAAGTCCGACCAGTCCTCCCTGAACTTCAGCAGGAAATCCAGATAGTCCCCGTGTATGTCCTTCTGATATACCTTGCCTTTCACGGGGGCGCAGACGCACTCCCTGCCCTCGTCGATCCACTGCTTTATTTTTCCGAGGCCCGCGTCATATCCCACCGCGGCCGCGTTCGTCGTGGAGACCTTCATCCCGTTGTATTCCGCAGGGTTGTGCGACGCGGTAATCTGCACCGAGGCGTCGAATCCGTAGTTCGCCGTGCCGAAGTAGGCCATAGGGGTCGTGCTGAGCCCTATGTCGTAGACGTCGGCCCCCGCGTCCGTCAGCCCCCTTGTCACCGCCTCGCGGATCTCGTCCGACGAAAGCCGGCAGTCGCGTCCGAGCAGCACCCTGTCGGTCTTGAGCAGTTCCGGGATGAAGAATCCCACCTTGTATGCGACGTCCGCGTCCCAGTCGACGTTCCAGACACCGCGTATGTCATAAGCGTGAAATGCGCCCATAGCTATTATAATTTGAGTTTATACTGGCGGAAGCCCTTGCCAAATTTCGCAGCTGCGAAACCCGAGTTATTAGGATTATTTGCTTCTGTACCTTGTCTGCACCTTGCGGGAGGCGATGTTCTGCAACTTCCTCGCTATCATCTTCTTGCGTATCGGCGAAATCTCGTCGACGAACAGCTTCCCGTCGAGATGCGCGAGCTCGTGCTGAACCATACGGCAGCCGAACTTGTCGAAGACCTCCACCTGCTTTTCAAGATTCCCGTCGTAGTACTCGACCTTGATGACGGAAGGCCTGACGACCTCGGCGTATATCCCCGGAACGCTCAGGCAGCCCTCCTGATAGGTGCATTTCTCGCTGCTCTCTTCGAGGACCCGGGGGTTGATCATCGTCCTCCGGAAATCCTTGAGATAGGGATATGTGTCAGTCAGCTCCGTCCCGTCGACGATGAGAACCCGCAGCGGAACGCCCACCTGAGGGGCCGCGAGACCGCATCCGTCCGCCTGGGCGAGGGTCTCCTTCATATCCTCGACGAGCTTCAGAAGCTCCTCCCTTTTCGTGACGTCAGCCTCCGCGTCCGTCCTGCGGAGAATTTCCTGACCATAGAGATATATCGGTAAAATCATATATTCCTTGTCTGTTCCTATAATTATATATATATCAATATATTCCGTTCGTATTTCATACGCCACTTTTCTCCGCTCGGCAGTCTCAAATAAATTTGGACTGCGCTCACTTATCGAAAAGGTTCAATTTT
>CAVIXF010000311.1:0-2319 GCA_963646585.1 Candidatus Gastranaerophilales bacterium HUM_1
TTCGCGGATTTCCGAAAAACTCTGTATTCCAATAGGGTACAACATACGGCCGATGATTTTGACATTCCCCGCAAATTTACGAAAATCGCGGGATTATGCAATCACACCGCTGTGTATTTCTCATTTGGGAAATGGCCCCGTCACCGGTAAATCCGTTCAAGCTCGGCCTTGGAGAACATCCGGAAACGGGCCTGCCAGTAGCGGGACTTCTCGTCGTCAAACTCTCCCCGGTCTATCTCCGACTCCCTGTCCGCCGCGTGAAGGACGGTGTTGTTCCCCTCGCCCATATGCTCGACCCAGGTGAGTTCGGCGAAAGGCGAATCCTGCCGCTGACCGATGTGATGCAGCTCATACGGGTCACCGTTCCTGTCCCGAGGGGGATATCCCTCTCCGATGAGGTCGGCGTTGTTGTACTTCGTCCACCCGTCATAGTCCTTCAGCCCCTGCTGGGTGCTGTCCCTCAGCCAGGTGTTCCTCCGGATGGAGTAGTCGGTCCAGTCGATGTCCGTGCGAATCAGGGCGGGACGTCCGCCGACAAGAGCCTCCCGCAGCCCCGCCCTGATGTAAATCTCAGCCTCCTCGACGCTGCGTATCTGAGACACGATCGTCTCCGACCAGCCCGTCCTCCGACGCAGCCGGTCTCGTTCGGTATCTGTCATATTTCTCGCCGTTTGTCTATTTCCCTTCGCCCATTATCTTAATTGCAGCAAGTGTTATAGCCGTGATGGCTCCGACGCCAATCACCGCGATTGATCCCACTTTTATCGGAACTGATGAATTCGGATCGTTCATAATATCCAGCCCCTTTTGAAGCAGACTTTTGCCGCTGTCCGAAAGCAGATTTTGATTGCTCATAATTTGTTTTTTTTATTGGTTTTTATTGGTTTTTATTGGTCCTAACAGAATTATATGCTTGTCCCAGTCGCTATTATCCGCAGTAAAATATCCGACAATGAAAAACGGTGAGCGGTGTGAGTGCTCCCGCATTTCGGACACCGGACAACAGGGTTGCTGTCGTCCGCGGCGTTCCGTTCCACATCCAGACCGATGAATTTGTGCCCGCAGTCCTTGTAGACGAACTTGTCCAAACTGTGGAATTCGCGCCTACCGCTCTTGTTTTCCATTACAGATGATATTGGCCATAAGAAATTGTTTTTGTGGGGTTAATAAACAGTCTTGCCGTCAGCCATCATCGCAGCACATAGCCTCGATGACCTTATTCCCATTCCACGTCCGATGATGTTGCCTTCATTCTTTCTCAAAATATCCACAATGCAGTTTATTAAAAGGTTATGCCGCAAAGGAACCTTTTCGGAAAGTGAGCGCAGAGCCAAGCTTGCTTGAGCTATGCCGAACGGAGAAAAGTAGCGATTGAAAATCGAACGGTTTCTTACTGCAAAATTCCGGCAGGGTGAAAGAAAATGGTGGGCTTTCTTTTACACTGCCTACTTTTTTCTGGTGAGAATCACAGTTCCCTCCTTATCACCAGCTTTGCCCTTGATTTCCATATCATACCCCTTGCTCAATCCGTACATTCCCAGCCCAGTCAGCGCAGGAATCCCCATAAGGACTGCCAACTCGGTTGTGGATATTGTCACTGTTCCGACCGTCAAACCGGCAGCTGCCGCAAAGCCCGCAGCCCCTGCAAGGCCGGCCAGAGAAGTTCCCCCTGTGAACGGAGCCGCCGCAACTGAAGCTACTGCAATCGCGGCAGTGCCCGCGGCGCAAGCGGCTTTGCCAATTTTCTTCTTCTTGTGCCGCTTCTGCCACTCCCTTCCAATCTGTTCCGCGTAAGGTCCGGCGATTGTGATTTTAGGGGCATTCCCCTTTAATGCTGATTCCAGTTCCGATTGGGTGTGTACAATTTTATTCTCCATATCGCAAATTGATTAAGGTTGTGCTCAGCTATTCTTGACTTGAAAAGTGCCACATATTACTTTCGCCCCCATCAAGAGTATTCGAGTCACATTTAGACGTCATACTCTCCCGTCCAGTAGTCGTCATCTTCATCTGGAAACATATCGTGTAGGATATCGTCAGAATCCGGATCCGAATCATCATCGTCATCTTCTGACGAGCAGTACAAGATACCGTATCCGAACCTGTCGGAGATGGACGATTTTTTGTTCTTGCCAGCAAACAGTTGTGCGATGCAGAACAATGACAGCACGCTTGAAATCATAGAATTTATCATATCTCTGGATTATTGGTTTTAGAAGCTGTTTCGGAATAATGGTCTTTTGCACTGCATCTGGCCGGGCACTGAGACGGCGGGGTACGAAAAACGGGCTGCCCTGATACCACTGATGACAGGCACCG
>CAVIXF010000312.1:0-2312 GCA_963646585.1 Candidatus Gastranaerophilales bacterium HUM_1
GTACTACCACTTCAAGGACGACAACGGCACACGCGAGGACCTCGAAGTTCCGGCGGAGCTTAAGGAGCAGGCCGAGGAGCTACGGGGGCAGCTCATCGAAAGAGCCGCGGAGTTCGACGACGGGCTTATGGAGAAATATTTCGAAACCGGAGAACTCACGGAGGATGAAATCCGCAAGGGGCTCGGAATCGGAATCCGGCAGCTTGCGATAATGCCGATCTTCTGCCTTTCGGCGAAGAATGACATCGGCGTGAAGAGGCTTATGGAGTTCACCATCAAGGTGGCCTCATCCCCGGCGGAGCACATCGAGCACACGAAAGACGGGAAAGAGGTCGAGTGCAAGGCGGACGCGCCTACGTCCCTCTTCATATACAAGACCGCAGTCGAGCAGCATCTCGGAGAGGTGGCCTATTTCAAGGTGATGAGCGGAAAGCTCACGGAGGGGCAGGACCTCGAGAATCCGGAGAACGGGGAGAAAGAGAGGATTACGGCGATATATGCCGTCGCCGGGAAGAAGAAGGAGAAAGTCAGCGAGATGGTCGCCGGAGACCTCGGATGTACGGTTAAGCTCCGCGCGGCGAAGACCAACGCCACGCTTTCACAGATAGGCTCGGAGATTGTCTATGAGCACATCAAGTTCCCTAAGTCACGCTACCGCACGGCCATCAAGGCGAAGGAACAGAAGGATGACGAGAAGATGAACGAGGCTCTGAACAAGATTTCGGCCGAGGATCCGACCATCATCGTGGAATATTCCAAGGAGCTCAAGCAGACCATCCTGAAGGGTCAGGGCGAACAGCACATCAACATAGTGAAGTGGAGACTTCTCAACGAGAACAAGATTGAAATCGAGATGTTCGCGCCGAAGATCTCCTACCGCGAGACCATCACCAAGGTTGCCGCCGCGAATTACCGCCACAAGAAGCAGTCCGGCGGCGCGGGTCAGTTCGGCGAGGTTCATCTTCTCATCTGTCCTATAGTGGAGGGGCAGGAGATGACGAACAAGTTCAAGATTGACGGACGCGACCTGGTGCTGAATGTCAAGGGCAGGGAGGAGTTCGACCTTCCGTGGGGCGGCAAGCTGGAGTTCATCAACTGTGTGGTGGGAGGCGCCATCGACGCACGCTTTATGCCGGCCATCCTCAAGGGCATCAACGACAAGATGAGCGAAGGGCCGCTCACCGGTTCGCTTGCGCGTGACATCAGGGTCTATGTCTATGACGGAAAGATGCACCCGGTGGATTCCAACGAAATCTCGTTCGTCCTCGCCGCACGCAACGCCTTCAAGGAGGCGTTCCGCAACGCCGGCCCGAAGATTATGGAGCCGATCTACAATGTCGAGGTGCTGACTCCGGGCGACTATATGGGGGCCTGTATGTCCGACCTCCAGAACAGGCGCGCCATCATCGAGGGTATGGACACGGACAAGGGATTCTCGGTTCTGAAGGCCCGCGTTCCGCTCGCGGAGATGTACAAGTATTCCACGACGCTCAGCTCGCTCACGTCCGGAGCCGCGACTTTCAGTATGGAGTTCGCTGATTACCAGCCTGTTCCGGGCGATGTCCAGGAGAAGCTGCTGAAAGCATATCAGGAGTCCGAAACCGACGAATAGGGACGGGGCGCATAAAAGGCGGTCTGCCGCGTTGGACGGCTTGCATCCCCTCACTCCAAGCGCTTTGTTGCAAGTCGCCGATTGAGCGGAGTTATCCATTGCGGAGCGGGTCAGTCGATCCGTTCCGCTTGATTTGTGCGACAACTTCACAAAAAAGACTATCTTTGCAGGGTTGAAGAGAAATCACAATTAGAAAATATGAAAAAGATGAGTTTTATCGCTATGGTGGCTGTCGCGGCCGCCGTTATGGTTTCCTGCAAGTCCCAGGAAGAGAAGGAGGCCGCCTTTCAGGCTGAGGTGAAGGCTGTCGTCGATGATTTTCACGCCGCAGCCGAGGCCGTTTCAGCCGACGCTACGCTCACCGACGAGCAGAAGAACGAAAAGATCGAATCGCTTTACGAGGAGGCCGACAAGAAATACGTCGACATCAACAAGGCGGCTTTCGACCGTAACAAGAAAAACCGCATCGCCGTGATGGCGCTCCACAACCTTTCCGGGGAGTTGACTAATCAGGAAGTCATCGACTACGCCGCCGAACTCGCGGACTCTCTCCAGATGAAAGAGGAAGTGGTGAAGATTGTCGAGGCGGCGCAGAAAGGCCTGCTCACCGAAGAGGGGAAGCCGTTCGTCGATTTCACGATCGAGGACTCCGACGGAAGGACGGTTTCGCTCTCCGACTATGTCGGCAAGGGGAAATATG
>CAVIXF010000313.1:0-2291 GCA_963646585.1 Candidatus Gastranaerophilales bacterium HUM_1
AGCGTCAGAATTCGAAACGGCGATACAATGGCTGACAGACGCCGGGCTCGCATACAAGGTGACAAGAGTAAACAAACCCGGTCTGCCGCTGAAATTCTATGAAGACCGCGACGCGTTCAAGCTCTTTATGCTCGATGTCGGGCTTATGGGGGCGATGGCCGGGACATCCGCAGAATCGATGCTGGTCGGAGACGGAATCTTCTCCGAATACAAGGGGGCGTTCACCGAGCTGTATGTCTACACCCAATTGAAGTCCCGCGAGCTGCCGCTCTACTATCATTCCGCTGACAATTCCACCGTTGAAATCGACTTCATCACCCAGTGGCACGACAAAGTGATTCCCATAGAAGTGAAGGCGGAGGTGAACGTGAAGTCAAAGTCTCTCCGCACATTCATCAGCAACAACCCGTCCCTGCACGCCATCCGCTTCTCAATGCTCCCCTATCAGCAACAGGAGTGGCTGACCAACATTCCGTTGTACGACTGCGACCTGCATTGGCCGCAGTCATAAGGCAATCTACCTAAGCCATTTCCTAAGCCAGCCGAAATAGCTCCGATGCCAGAAAAGCGCGTTCTGCGGCTTCAGAATCCAGTGGTTCTCGTTCGGGAACACGATGAGCTCGGAAGGCACGCCCATCATCTGCGCACAGTCGTAGGCAGCCATCCCCTGGTCGTAAGGCACGCGGAAGTCGCTGCCTCCGTGGATGACCAGAAGCGGCGTGTGCCAGTTCTTTATCAACTTGTGTGGCGAGTTCGCGTAGTGGCGGCGGGCGACGGGGTTGTCGTCCCACGGAGCTCCGCCGTTGTCCCAGGTCGGGAACCACATCTCCTCGGTGGTCATATACATCTGCTCCTGGTTGAAGATGCCGGCGTGGGCGATGAACGCGTCATAGACGTCGCCGTGCACTCCGCAGAGGTAATAGACCGAGTAGCCCCCGTAGCTCGCGCCGCAGGCGGCCATCCTGCCGACGTACGGCTCCGCCTTCAACTCCTTCGCCGCGCTGAGGTAGTCCTGGATGTTCAGCCCGCAGTAGTCCCCCGAGATCTGCTCGCACCAGTCCTGCCCGAACGCGGTTGTCCCCCGGCGGTTCGGAAGGACGACCACATAACCCTGCGAGCACATCAGCCGGTAGTTCCAGCGGTATGACCAGCTCTGGCTCAGTGTGCCCTGCGGGCCTCCGAGGCAGATTTCTATCGCCGGCCATTTCTTCGACGGGTCGAACTCCGGCGGGTACAGCACCCAGGTCAGCATATCCTTCCCGTCGACGGTCTTCACCGTCCGGGCCTCCGTCCTGTGGCTCTTCAGCTGCGAAAGTATGTGCCCGTTCTCGTCGGTGACGGCAGTGCCGGTCTGCGAGGCGGTGTCGAACGCCACGATTTCGGTCGGAAAGTCCATACTCTGCCAGGTCGTGTAGAGAATCTCCCGCCCGCCTGTCCTGTCGATGAAGAACGGGGTGGTGAAGTCGTACCAGAGCTTATCCCCGGTCTTGCGCGTGATTACGCCCTCAAGGTCTGTGACATAGATTGCCTGAAGCCCCTCCGCGAGGGCGTTGAACCAGATGTGCTCCGAGTCGGCGTCCCACACCGGGGCGGCGACGTTGTATTTGAACCCCGCGCTCAGTTCGCGTATGGCCCCGACCTTCATCCCGTCAATCTCCGCGACAATAAGCCTCTGCCTGTCAGCTTCATAGCCGTCCCTTTCCATCGAAATCCAGCAGATTCGCCTTCCGTCCGGGCTCCATACCGGGGTCGTGTCATATCCTCCTCCCATCGGGATTCGGACGCATTCTCCGCTCCTTACGTCATAGACATATATTTCCGTATCCGTCGAGAAGGCATATTCCCGTCCCTCCTTTTTGCGGCAGGAATAGGCGACTCTCGTCCCGTCCGGGCTCCAGCATAGCTCCTCGAGTCCGCTGAAAGGTTCGGTCGGAAGTTCGTAAGGGGATACGCCCCCGTCCGTCGCCCCATCGCTCCCGAGGATGTCGGTGCAGTCGCCGAGACCCCCGTCCCAGTCGAAGGCGGCGACGAAACTGTGCGGGATTTCCTCGACCCAATGGTCCCAGTGACGGTACATCATCGTCTCGGTCGCATAAGCCTCGGCTTTCGGAAGATCCGGATATATCTGTCCCGGAGTCCTGACGCGCCCCTGAACGGTCGATATGAACATCACCTGAGACTGGTCCGGGGAAAGTTTGAACTCGCTGATTCCGTTCTTCACCTCGCTGACTTTCCTCCCCTTGCCGAGCGTACCGTCTTTCCTGACCTTCGCGATCCTAATCTGACCGTCC
>CAVIXF010000314.1:0-2287 GCA_963646585.1 Candidatus Gastranaerophilales bacterium HUM_1
CGCTGACGCTGCATTCCGCACACCTCTTCCGAGGGCGAGCGGAAACGCGAGACTGCTTCCTGCGTGCACTCCGTTCGTCCCTCTCTCCGCCACTCCGGGTGCAGACTCGCGCGAAGCGGAATCGCTCCGTTATCACTACGCTCCCTGTAATGCCTGGCCGGCTCCCACGTGCGAGCATCGTGGCCTCTGTGCTTTCATTCTTCTGCCAGTGCCAGAGCCGGAAAGACCGTCATCCCTCGCTCCAACCTCATCCCGTCCGGCTCCTGACGCGCCTTTCGGCTTGCCTGCTCACTCTCCGGAAGACAGAAAGAACGATGCTGACGCATCGCACTTTCAGACTTCCTCCGAGCCGAGCGGTGGACTGGACGGACGATTGAGCGTTATCAAGAATGCAAGGTGTTCTCCCGCCAGGAGGTGTGACCAAGATAAAAATATATGGCAAAAGGAGGTATCGCGGAGATTTAGGCACAGATTCCGAATTTGGTTTCGTCCTGATGGCTATATTGCTGACAGAGCCGAGTTTGCCTTGAGCTACTTATGTGGTTAAGACTTGTGGACGGCCCGACCGAGCCGGAAGCGGCAACGCTCACCGGATGGTTCCCAATATCTAAGAAGTATGCCCAGATTTTATCCGAACACACGATTCTCCGACTGCTGGTCCTCCGTCGGGAAAGTGACCTTCTACCACAGGAACGGCATCTGCTATTTCCGGAGCAAGGCGTATTCCTCGTTTGCCGGGACTGCCGGACAGTTGGAACGGAAGGAGCTGCATCACAAGGCCATCCTCGCCTGGCAGGGTTTGAATCACAAACAACAGAAGAAATGGAGGAGGCTTGCGGTGGGAGTCGCAGCGCATCGTCCGCCGTTCGGGGACGGGAACCACATCAGCGGCTACAACCTCTTCGTCTCCGCGTATCACGGGTTCGCTCAGCTTGGGAACGAGCATATTCCCAGTCCTAAACCGTTCGGGCCGTTCCCGATATTCAGTCTTGACTTTGTGGGATGCTCGATGGCTTCGCTCTTCGATATGGAGCTTCGGTTCAGGTTGACGATGCTCAGGACAGAGGGACCGTCAAGGTACAGGGTTCTGGGGAAGATTCAGATTGACGCCCCCGAAGTCGGGCGCAATCCGGGGATGATGAGGAACTTCCTCTCGCAGTCCGTGCCGTCGGGCACTGTGTCGGAGGTGGCGTTCACCGTTCCGCGTAAAAGGTTCGACATCGCGGTATTCCAGCTGCACATCCGATACCTGCTGCTGGACACCGTGACCGGATATCGGTCGCAGTACCATACCCTTTCGTGTCTTGCGAATCTTGGTTGATTTTTAGCCCATTCTGGCAATGTAAAGTAATATAAGGCATTGAACGCCAATGCTCTTATACATATTATTACGGCGGATATCTTTGCTTTCAGAAGTTGAAGAACATTATGAAAGCATTGCCATCGATAGCGTTCAATGAGTTCAGCGGTTCGGCGAAGGATGTGACGGCCCGGGTGTCAAAAGGCCGTCAGGTCCTCTCGTCCAGATGTATGCATTCGCACGTCAAGACAGGGGCGCAGTCCTTAAGCCGGAACAGGCTTTCGGCCATAACACGGTCGTACAAGAGGCTGACCTCCGTGCAGATGTCGGAATGGGCGGCTCTCGCTGAGCGAATGAAGGGCATCTCCACGTTCGGGGAGGCGGCGAGGATGACGGCGCACAACGCCTTCGTCCGCATCAACACCAACCGGGCGCTCGCAGGGATGCCGCTCCTCTACACGGCTCCGATCTATACCTCCGACGTGCCGGAGGTGGACTATGACGACTTCTGGGTGACTCCGGAGAGGATAATATTCATTGGACTCAACCAGCCGTCATCGCATCACCGTCTCGTGATGAAGATGTCCCGTACCGAGAGCACAGGAGTCTCCTCCGGATGGGGCAACACCGTGATTGTCGCCCCGGCGTTCTCGCCCGACTGGGGAGACGCGGACATCACCGAGAGTTATCTTTCCACAATAGGCTTTCTGCCTGTCATCGGGCAGAAATATTTCCTCTCGTTCTGGTGGATGGACACCGAGACCGGGTTCACCGGGGAGTCTATGATGGTGTCGGTCATCTGTCAGGAGCTTTCGGCTGTGAAGAAAGAACTCTACACGCCACGCAATGAGCTTACGCTTAAGAACATCACCAAGCTAAGCGACGGAGCCTCCGTTGACCGGTTCTACATCGAGCAGGCCCCCGGCTCCGCCCTCGTCCTCTCCGACATCCACGCGGTCAACACCGGGGTCTCGGCGGGCATAAGCG
>CAVIXF010000315.1:0-2286 GCA_963646585.1 Candidatus Gastranaerophilales bacterium HUM_1
CTTCCGATGAACGTGAATTTGTCAGAACTAATTTCGGTTAATGTCAGTTCTGTCGCCGGCAGTCCCCATAAATATTTCCCGCACGCTACAGGTCAAGACTTTCCGGATGCAGCAGAAAGTCGAAAAGCCCGAGAGTCAGGATGCCGGACTCGTCGCGGCGCGGCTTGATCCTGTCCTTGACGATGATTATCTTCTTGAATGAGTCGCCGATGCTGCGGAGGGAGCGGGTCTCCTGCTCTATCTTCTCTCTGGTCGGCATATCGAGAGCCGACTGGATGTAGTAGCGGTTGTTCCCGATGTTGGCTACGAAATCCACTTCGAGGGATTTCCGCGACGTCTTGCCCCGGCTGTCAGTAGTCCGGTATATGATGTTTCCCACGTCCACTCGGAAGCCCCTTATCCGCAGTTCGTTGAAGATGATGTTCTCCATAATGTGGCCTTCGTCCTGCTGGCGGAAACCGAGTATCGCGTTGCGGATGCCGATGTCCGTGAAATAGTATTTCGACAGCGAACCGATATATCGTTTCCCCTTGAGGTCGAACCTGACAGCCTTCTCGGCGATGAATGCGTCGCAGAGATAGTCAATGTACCGGGAGACCGTCGAGCTGGAAATGTTCGACTGCTTGGCGCTTTTGAACGTGCGGGCGAGTTTAAGCGGATTCACGGGAGAACCCACGGCTGACGCGAGCACGGGCGCAAGGTCAGAAAAGTCTGCGGCGTGCCGGATGCCGTGACGCTCCCTGATGTCCGTGAGGTACACCGTGCGGTAGAGGTCTGACAGATAGTCGCTCTTCGCCGTGTCGCCTTCGAGCAGCAGCACGAGAGGAAGCCCCCCGTAAGTATAATATTCCTCCCACGCCTCGTCAAGTCCGCCGTCAAATGCTGCGGCATATTCAGAAAAGGAAAGGGGGTGCAGGTTGATGACGTAGCCTCTGCCCCGGAAGTCGGTGGCGATGTCCGAAGACAGAAAGCGGGAATTGCTCCCGGTGACATAGACATCCACATTCTCGTCGTGGAGCAGGCTGTTCAGAACGCCGGTGAATCCTTCGACCAGCTGCACCTCGTCCAGAAGAACATAATGCATACAGCTGTCCTTCAGACGGCCACGGATGTGGGACAGAAGCGTCTTCCCGTCGCGGAGCGGTTCGTTGTCCATATCATCCAGGGCGATCCCGATGATGTGATCCTCACCGACCCCGTCTTCGAGCAGGAACTTCCTGAATATCTTGAAGAGAAGATAGGACTTCCCGCACCGCCGCAATCCGGTCACAATCTTGACAAGGCCGTTTCCCCTCGCGGATTTAAGCCTCTCAAGATATTGATTTCGTGCTACATACATACGCTATTTAAAATTTTTGACATTTATGACTAAATTTTAACATAGCAAAGATAGCGGTTTTCTGGATTATTCGAAATTTACTCGTGACTGATCAGTCAATCTCAATGAAGCCGATTGCTTTCCGCTCCTCATCAGACAGTCCATACAAGTCGAACAGCATTTCATCAATGAGAATGGCCTGTTCTTTTGAATAGCCGTTTTGTATGTCTTTGACAGCAGTCTTGAATCTCTCATTGATTTCATCCGACACTTCAAGGACAGGAATCTTGTCAAAAAAGATTTTGCTGAGTTCTCTGGTCCCTCCCTGAAGTTCCGGGAATGACTCACGGAAGCAGAATTTGAATATGGAAGAGTTGAAGAATGCTGTCAAATATGCCATATCCCGGCCTGTTATGATAAAGCACTTTTGATTCGTCATAAATCCTTTCTCGTCATATACGAACGGCATAAACTTAGTCATATTGGGGTATATGATTTTTGTCTTTCCGAAATCCTCCAAATATTGCGCTCCCCATCTTTGCAGGGCATACCATTCATATCTGATTCCGGTCTCGGCTTTGTTCCTTGCGGAGAGTTGCGCCTTATATTGTGAAAGATGCCCATAAACGGCCGGGTATTGTTCACGGAACTCATTTTCGGCGGTTTCAGACGCTCCTTGTATGGTCGTGTCGAGATGGAGTGGAAAGTGCCACGGAATCCAGATTAGCCACAGACCGGCCCAGTCATAAGAATACCGCTTGATATCCCTGCCTCTTAATATTGGCCTTATTATCTCCGAAGTTTTTTCCCGCTCCTCATCCGTCCGGCAGGACGCGAGAATCTCGTCACGCTTCTGAGTTGTAACTATGAACGCATCGTTGAATCCGGTCTTGATACCGTAATTGATGCTCACGTCCCACTCCCGCAAAGGCCGTCCGACCGCCTCGACCTTGCGTTTTATGCTCTGC
>CAVIXF010000316.1:0-2270 GCA_963646585.1 Candidatus Gastranaerophilales bacterium HUM_1
TATTGGTGAGAGCCTCGGCGTAATGACATTCAGAATGAATTCTTTTTAACAAATCTGGGAGTTTTTCGTCATATATACGGCGCGTCTATATTGACTTATCGGAATTTGTTAAATTTGAAATTATGAAGAAGATTTTATGTATCTCATTGGCGGTTCTCGGACTGCTCGGCGCAGGCACGGCCGCCTTCTGCGCGGTGAAAGACGACTCCCACAAGACGGAGGTCAAGAAACTCGTGAAGGAGTTCGACGGGAAAAAGGGCTTTGAGTCAATCAATCTCGGTTCATTCGCCATCTCTCTGATGAAAGCGGCGGCCGATGACGACACCGCCCAGGCCGCAAGGGCGATGGATGAACTCAAGGGCATCACCATTGTGGATATGGAGGACTGCTCTTTTGCGGTCAGAGCCGAGTTCCGCAAGAGATTCGCCGCGATTATGGGCGAGGACGGGCTTCTTATGAGCGTGAAGGACGACGGGGAGGATGTGCTGTTCTACGGGAAGACCTCGGCCGACGGCAAGACGGTCAGCGACCTGATCATCTACTGCCCGGACGACGGGGAACTGATCTGCCTCTGGGGAAGCATCAGCACGGAAGGGATGTCCGACCTGGCGAAGTCCCAGCAGGAATAGACGAATGGACGGTCAATGAATCCGGAAACTTTCAGAACGGAATGGCTCCCGCTTCGGGACGCGCTTTTCAGAGCGGCGTATCGTCTGCTTGAATCTCGCGACGAGGCAGAAGACGCCGTTCAGGACCTCTACCTGAAGCTCTGGCAGAGCGGCGATTCGCTCTCTCAGGTGCGGAACCCCAAGGCCTATTGTCTCTCGATGCTCCGGAACAGCTGTCTGGACCGTCTGAAAAGCAAAAGGCTGCGCGACCGGAGTTCTCTCAACGGAGTGGAACCGGAGCAGCAGCCGGAAGACGGAGCCGTCTGCGCGAGGGAGCGGGAGAAAGCCGTGTTCGAAGCGATAGGAAGACTTCCGGAGCGGGAAAGGACGGTTCTGAAAATGAAAGTGCTGGACGATATGTCCTACGAACAGATAGAGAAGCGCACCGGCATCCCCTATCTCAGCCTGAGGGTGCTGCTCAGCGGCGCGAGGAAGAAACTGAGAAAAAGTATCGAGCGATATGAAAACCATTGAAGACATAGAGAGACTGACTCCGGAAGAGCTGGAGAAGATGGCCGGCGACGAAAGCGTCGAAATCCCCGCCAGTCTGCTTCAAGGCATTGAGAACCGGATTCTTGCGTTCGAGATGACCCGGGCGGGAAAGGACGAGTCCGCCGGGCGGGGTGACCCCGGGCAGAAAAACGCCGGAAACCGTCCGGGAAGCCGGAGGTGGGGGCGTTTCGCCTTCATACCTGCGGCAGCGGCGGCCGTCGCGGCCGTGATCATAGGACTGAACTTCTTCGACAGTCCGCGCACTCCGGCGGACACGTTCAGCACACCGGAAGAGGCTTATGCGCAGGTGGAGAAGACTTTCGCTCTGATAGGCGGCAAGGTCGGCAGGGGCAAGAGCATCGCCGACGCGGCCGTCCCCCAGATGCACAAGACCTGCGAAATCTTGAACAGAAATCCGAAAAATTAAAACAAAAAAGACAATGAAAAAGTTTGCAATCATAATCGCGGCCGCGCTCATCTGCGCCGCAGCGTCCGCCCAGAGCGGCAAAAGCATCTACAACAAATTTTCCGACAGGCAGAATGTCAGCGCGGTCTATATCTCGCCCTCAATGTTCCGCCTTATGGGGAATCTTCCGGAAATCGATATGCCCGATGAGGACATCAACATCGCCCCGGTCGTCAAGGAACTCAGCGGGATGTACATTCTCGACAGCGAAAACTCAAAGGTGAACAAGGAGCTGAAAGCCGAGGTTGACAAATTTCTCGACGGCGGGAAGTTCGAACTCCTGATGGAAGCCAAGGAGGACGGGGAGCACGTCCGGATTTACACCGTCGGCGACAAGGACACGGTTAACTGCTTCATTATGACCGCCTCGGAAAAGGACGAGTTCACGTTCATCTGCATCGAAGGCAACATCGGCCGCAAGGAACTTGAAAAGCTTCTCGCCGCCTCCGTCAGATGACCGGCCCCGCATCAAGCCGGACCTTCAGCCCGAGCCTCCCTTTCTTCTCGCTTTCCCCAATCGTAGGCATTTACTACGAGACAGTCACTTTCCGAAGAACTCCCGCCGGAGCCATATTTCCAGAACCGGGTCGGGGATGATCACTTTTCGATCCTCGACATCGGTTATATGTAATAAGGTTATTAGT
>CAVIXF010000317.1:0-2267 GCA_963646585.1 Candidatus Gastranaerophilales bacterium HUM_1
ATCCTCACAACCGAAAGGTTGCTGCGGTTTAAACTTCGTCGCAAGCCTTGCCCTGCATCCTTTTATGACATTTTGTATGAAGGGTGGATGGCGCGGGGCTTCGTCATATTTTCGTTGTCACTTTTCGGGCCGGTATCTGTATGAGACGCCCCTGGTCTGGAATTTCATCTTCGCCGGGACTTCGCGGACATCATCCTTTGAATAGGTGATGGTCCATTTCTCCTCGTTCAGAAGCTCCCAGATGCGGTCTGCGGTCATCGGAGCGGCGTAGCGTATCTGGATTGACGGCACAAGCTCCCCGTTGAGCCGCGTATATATCCCGATTATCCCCTCCTCCTTTGACAGATGGTTGCTGACGAAAGGCATCGTGCGGCGGATTATCGGCTTCTCATAGTTCCTGTCCGGAATTTCGTAGATGAACTGCGGCTTCCCCTCATATTCGGCGACGCGGGTCGGAAACTCGGCCGTGAACGCCGAAGTTATGTCGAAAATTTTGTGCAGGTAGTCTGAAACCCCGATTGAACCGCTTCCTGGTTCAAGAGCGACGAATTTGTAATCGACCGGAGTGTCCTTCGTCCCTCCGCCGTGAACAGGCATCCTGAGCGTCTTCATCTCCACGATGTCCTTGAACCACTGTTCGTCGAGATTCTCGTCAGGGCTCATATAGACCCTCACTATCAGCGGGCAGGCGAACTCGGATTCGAGTCCGAAGATGCTCCTTCCGGTGTTGCGCATCTGAAGGCCGAGGTAGTTCAAGTCAGCCTTGTCGTACATCTTCTCGGTGCGGATGGTCACTATTTTAAGGGAGTCAAGCTTTTCCGGGTCGGGGGTCCATACGCGGAACATTGACGGGGTGAAAATCGCCTCCCTGAGCTTCTCCTCATCGAGCAAGGTCTTGTCAATCAGCACATCGGCCCTGTGGTGATGCACGAAAGTCTTCACTCCGTGCACTCCGGGGATTTTCTGAAGTTTCGCCTTGAACGCCATCGAACTGCCGTAGCATTTCACCGAGCGGAGTCCGTCGAGACGGACCCTCTCCAGATTCTCCTGCGGTACAAGCTGCGCCACGACCGTTCCGGTAGAGTCCGTCTGCTCAATCCCCCATCTGACGTTTATGGTCGGGAGCTCGAACCGAGTCCCCGCCCAGATGCCGGCGGCGGTCAGGACGACGGTCAGCAGGGCCGGGACATATCTCCAGAATCCTCCTTTCGCCCGCCGGTTCACTCCCACCTGAACAGCTCCGGTGCGGCAGGCGGCGCAGCATTCCCCGCAAAGAGTGCAGTCTACATTGCTTACGCGGCTGCGGCAGGCGTCGACGGCGATGTGGTAAGGGCAGTGGCGCGTGCACATCTTGCAGCGGTTGCAAAGACTCTCGTCCTTGATGACCGCGAGTGACTGGTACGCTCCGTTCGGCACGAGAATCTCAAGCAGATAGCCCGAGGCGCAGAACACGGCGAGCACCGCCACCCAGTTGATATGCACCTTGCACAGGCCGAGAACGAGCACCGTTCCGAAAAGCGCGGCAATCCACCACCAGTATTTGAGCGCGTTCGAGGCCGCTCCGAGAGGGCAGACGTAGCGGCACCAGAAACGGTCGATGAGAAAGCCTCCGAGGATTACCAGCGCCAACGATGTGATTGCCATCCAGAGGGTTATCTCTCCCTTGAAGCCCGTGGCGACGGCATAGTAGGGGTCGAAGTTCTTGCAGAACAGCTCGCTCGCCGTGACGGTCGAATAGAAGACGACGAACAGCAGGGCGTATTTCAGAATCCGCAGAATCTTGTCGCCGGCGCCGCCGTTGCGCACGGAAATCCCCTTCTTCCAGCCGAGTCCCTTGCGGAGTCCCGAAAGAAAATCCTCGACCGTGCCGACCGGACAGAGATAGCCGCAGAAGAGTTTCGCGAAAATCATAGCCGCCACCGCGAGCACGATTCCCATCATCACCTGCACCGAGGACATCGAGCAGGGCAGGGTGCTTTTGGCGAGGAAGGTGGCGAGAGCCTGAAGCCCGCCCATCGGACACCACGCCTCAGGGTCGGCCTTGTCCGCTCCGAGTCTGACGACGCCGGTGAGCACCAGCACAAGTGAAACCAGCACGCCCCACTGGAGCAGATGCTTCATCCAGTTCTTCCGAAAATGTGATTGTCTTGCCATATTTCTTGAATTACTTGACCTGATTATCCCGGCAAAAGTAATGAAATTGCCGCTGATATGAAAGGATTCCGGGAATATGGAACGAAGATATGCGACAATCGTCCGCCGAGGAG
>CAVIXF010000318.1:0-2223 GCA_963646585.1 Candidatus Gastranaerophilales bacterium HUM_1
CTCTCACTTATCGAAAAGGTTCAATTACCCGTCTCACACCTGTTGAAATTCCGTCAGATACCTTTCAATAAAAGGTTTGAGGGCCGGTATGTCACTTTCCATCGTCTCCCATAACTGTTCCGGCTTTATCTGATAATATCCGTGAACCAGTATATGTCTCATTCCCTCTATCACATCCCATTCAACTTCAGTATGCGAAGCCCGGAATTCTTTTGTCAGCATATAGACGGCTTCGCCAATGATTTCAACCTGCTTTACAAACCCGAAGAAAACTATCGGATCCGACTTGATCTGCTCAAATGTAAATCTTCCCTTATTGTCGAGGATTATGTTTATGGAACTCAAGATATGCTCAAGTCTCCCCCTATCTTTGATTGCTTCTCTCATAAATCAATATTTTATCGGAATCCGCCGATTTTGAAGCAAACGGCAAAACGGAGTCTTCCTCAACGAGATCGACCCTGCGGCCTAAAGCTCTGCTCAGTTGAATCATAATGCGGGAAATCGTGAACAAGGAGACAACGGCATTCCTGTCATACCTGACAAGAAGATCGACATCACTGTCAGGATGCTCCTCCCCACGCGAATACGAACCGAACAGCCAAGCCCTCTCCACAGGCGTGTCCGTCAGACACCGTTGTATCTGATGTATCATTTTATTTGTATTCGCCGTAGTCATAATCAAACCATTTGACGCAAATTTATGACATATTATGTTATTTTCAAAATCACCCATCCCGGTTATGGTGAAAACCAAAGAGTTAGTGACATAGCGAAGAAAGAAATCGCGGAAATGTGTTGGCGGTCAGAAAAATGTGTGTAACTTTGCGGCGGATTTGTACATAAAACAAAATAATGAAGAAATTTTACGTTTCTCCGCTTGTCTCCGTGTTCGAGACGGGCGTTGACGCCGGGTTCTGCACATCGGGGACCGACGGCTCAAGTGTGGTTCTGGATCCGAAATACAACGGATATTACGAAGAGGAGGCATAGTTATGGACAATCGTTTTATCGCGATGGCGGCCTGCCTGCTCGCGCTTTCCTGCACCAAGGCGGTCGAAGAGGCCGCTATGCTCCCGAATGGGGAGGAACTCACCTTCGCAATTCAGTCTGACGCCACGAAAGTCGCCATCGGCGGCGAGGACGGCGAGGGGAACCGGGGATATGTCTTCGAGTCGGGCGATGAAATCATCGCCGTCGCGTCCAACGGAAGCAAGGCGAAGCTCACGCTCGCGGACGGGACTTCCAATCAGTTCAAGGGCACGTTCGACAACCCTGTCGGTGACGCTCCGTCCATCTCCCTCTACTACAACTGCTTCTCCTACGACGAGGGCAAAGCCGTCTACAGCCAGAACGGAAAACCGTGGCTTCTGTCCGAGAACAACTCCTACACGAGGACGGAGGACAGGAAGATTGTCATAGAGGCTGCGCTTGACGCTCCGGAAGGGGTGGTCGGGATGCCGCTCGTCTCCACCTTCGGAGCCTGCACCGTCGATTTCAGCGCGAAAACCGCAGACATAGCGTCTTTTGACGGGACGTCGTTCTCCGGCGGCAAGACCGTCAGCGGTCTCACGCTCGCAAGCCACAGCGAAGCCGACGCGTCCGAATACAGCGCAGTGGTGAACCTCCCGGTCGGGATGGAGGGCGGATTCTGGCTCAAGGTCAGCAAGGACAGTCAGACTATGTACCGCAGCAGCGCGGCTACTGTCAGCGACAAGTGCTTCAAGATGGACAGCTTCACCGCCGCTTCTGTCAATCTCAACGTTTCGATTTCCGGATTCCCGACCACCTACAGCTACGGAGTCGGGACTGACGGGGTGAGCAAGAACGTCTCCACCGCCAACAGCAAGTCCAGCGCGTGGATGGGCTCCGGCACGGCGACCTATACGATTTCGCAGGTGGGCATCCCCGCGGCTCTTCTGACTTTCGTTTCGTTCACGATCTCCGGCGAGGGCATAAGCGGCTCCGGCAACGAGACCGACAAGCAGATTTCAGTCGGAGAGACCACTTCGCACACCTCCTGGGGAGCCAAGACCATCACCGCCACCGTGACCTACAAGGACATAGCCGGCAACACTTACTCCAAGTCCGCCTCCGTCACCCGGCATATCACCGGACTGCCTTATTCGGCGACGCCGCCTTCAAACAGCGGGGATCATTCCTGGAGCAGGAATGGAAATTCAGTGCAAAGTACTGTCAGCTGGAATTCTGACAATGTAAAAC
>CAVIXF010000319.1:0-2223 GCA_963646585.1 Candidatus Gastranaerophilales bacterium HUM_1
CGTAGCCCTTCTCCTCTATCTGAGCGAGAGCGACCTCCGGTGACTGATCCATCTTAAGCTCTATGACATAGACGAACCTGTCCGTGTCGATGCTTATGTCTATCCGACCGTTCGAAGTGCGGTACTCCGTCTTTACATAGAGGCCCATCATTCGGAACATTATGTACATCGTGTTCTGGAAGTACAGTTCAAGGCGGCCCTGAAGCTCGTAGCTGTTGCCGGAGAGGAACGCCGTGAAGCGGTTCATAAATCCATCGACATCGCCGCGCTCGACGTCCTCGACGAAGTTGTACACCGAGAACTCGCTGTCGATCAAGGCCGGAGCGTAAAGCTGGCTGAGCGAATTGAGAAAGCCGCTCCGCACCTCCTCGTTCGGATAGTCGAGGGTATAGGTGCGGAAGCGCTCGTCGTAGCCGCTTATCGTCAGGTATCCGGTCTGATACATCAAGGTTATCGGCTGAGGGCTCACATAGTTGGTTCCTGTCAACGTCTCGGTGGAGACTCTGTCTTTCGATATGCCTTCGAGGTCGTAGTTCCCTTTCTTGAGGTAGCGCACGAGGAATGTCGGCGTGCCAGTCTCGAACCAGTACATACGGAAGCGGTTCGACTTGAACGTGTTCAGCAGGCTGAACGGATTATAAACTCCCGGCGCATCCTCGGTGAAATGGTAGCCGTCGTACATCGTCTTCAGCTTCCCGTAGCATTCGTCCTTGCCCAGACCGTTCGCTGCGGCGAGTTCCTCCACGCTTCCGTCGAAGTTCGCCTTGAGTTCGGCTTCCGACACTCCGCAGATGTCCGAGGACTGCAAGTCCATCGATATGTCGTTAAGATTGTTCAGCCCGCTGAAGATGCTCATCTTGCCGAGCTTCGTAACTCCGGTGAGGAACGCGAAGCGTATGCACTCGTCCCGTCCCTTGATGACGCTGTAGAAACCCTGGAGCTCGCGGCGGAACTTGTCCGCGAGTTCTTCGTTGTCGATGTTGTCTATGACCGGCTTCTCGTATTCGTCGACGAGGATGACCACCTTGTTGCCGGTCTTCTTGTAGGCTGCGTCAATCACGGCTTTGAAGCGGGCCTCCGCTGTCGTGTACCCGTAGTCGGTCACGCCAAACGCCTCCTCCCACTTCTTCAAGTGTTGGTCGAGAGTTTCCCTAAGGTCTTCGACTTCGGCATATTTGCTTCCGGTGAAGTCCAGATGCAGGACAGGGTGCTGCGTCCAGTCCTTTTCAAGACTCTCCATCGCCAGTCCCTTGAACAGCTCCTTTCGCCCGCTGAAGTAGGCCTCCATCGTGGAGACGAGAAGGCTCTTGCCGAAGCGGCGCGGACGGCTCAGGAAGTAGTATTTCCCCGTCGACGTCAGCTTGTAAATCTGCGGAGTCTTGTCCACATAAACATATCCGCCTTCGCGGATTTCTGAAAAACTCTGTATTCCAATAGGGTACAACATACGTATTTCCTCCTTTATCTATGCAAATATACTTTTTTACGGGCAAAATCATCTACCCCACTATCCAACCGTCGATGGTGCTGGTCGCGGTGGAGATGTTCGCCCCGACCTTGACAAGTTCCTTGGAGGCATCGGCCCTCCCGACAGCGGACTTGACCTCCGCCTCGGTGTAGTAGCCGAGCAGGGAGAAAATTAGATTCTCTCCGGCGAAGTAACTATGAATCGTGGAGGACAGCAACGACTTGCCGAACCGTCGCGGGCGGCTCAGGAACACATACTTATACCTGTCCGCCAATTGGTGCACATAGCCCGTCTTGTCAACGTAGAGGTATTCTCCTTCGATGACATTCCTGAACGTCTGTATCCCGATAGGATACCGTATTCTATTCTCCTCCATAAGCGCCAATCCTTTAGTAACCGTTAAAAATAACTGGCCTCATCTTGGGCAATCTTTTTGGTATATATTTCTTTTTTCATCAGTCATGTGCCACCGGCACACTCCTTCTTCGAAAAGCAATCTATCCTCAAAAATCCTTCACAAATCTATACCAACTTATTTTTTTAATGCTTACTTAATGTCCAATCCCAAAGTTAAGGAATATTTCCGATGTCGGCAAACGGCGGTTGCGGAAAGATGCCTCGCTCTTGCGGAAGTCGGGGAATATTCATAACTTTGTCACAGTTGCGGACGAGTGGCTTATGCTTGAAGTCTAATAATTTATCATAGTTATGAAGAGAATATTCTTGACACTCCTTTTGGGAGGGATTACGGTCTC
>CAVIXF010000320.1:0-2214 GCA_963646585.1 Candidatus Gastranaerophilales bacterium HUM_1
CGGGGACGACGGAATATATCGTACCGACCCGCACGCTGCCGAAGGTGAGCTTGGACATTCCCGAATCGGGGTCGAACATCGCGACGCCGTTGTCCAGAGCGAGCCACAGATTGCTGTCCGCATCAGAGAAAAGCCCGAGCACGGTGTCGTTCGGAAGCGTACCGCTGTCCGCGGACAGGTGGCGTACGAGCCTCCCCTCCGCGTCAATCAGAAACGCCCCTCCCGATATCGTCCCCAGAAGCAGCCCCGAGTCTCCGGCGGATATGGCACGGTTCACCTCCGCCCGCTCCAACATTCCGTCGGCGTCCGTCCGGAACCGCACGAAACCTCCGCCAGTCCGCAGATATATCCCGTCCGACTTAGTCACCACGGTCAGCCGCGAACCGGGCCCGTCAAGCACCGAGACCACGTCCGTCCTGTCGAATCCGCAGCCGTCGAATCCCGAAAAATCGTCACGCATACGGCGCAGGCCGTCGTACTGGAAGTTCAGATAGAGGCCGTCGGCGCAGACGGAGACCGACGTGGCGTTCTGGAGGAGGCGGACGGTCCTGACCGACGCCCCGTCATAGATGAATATGGCATTGAACGAATGGAATATGACCATTCCCTTGTATTCCACGATATTCCATATTTCGTCGTTCGGCTTCATCTCCACTCCCCCGCACCCGACGAGGCTGTTCCACCGATAGCCGTCAAGCGTCCTCTCGAACCACCCGAACTCCTCAAGACCCCCGGCGTATATCCTGTCACCGACGGCTTTCACCGAGCGCACCGTCCTCACCCCGGGGATGTACGCCCTTTCCCACGTCGCGCCGTCGAAGGCGAGCATCGAACCGGAGTTGGCGATGTAAATCCAGCCGTCGGGGGACTGTGTCAAAGCCCAGTTCTGGTTAGCCGAATGGTAGTCGCCCGGGAGATATTTCCGCACGACCGGGATGAATTCGTCAGATGCGGCCGCCGGGCCGTTTCCCGGAAGAAACAGCGAAAATGCGATGAATGCCCTGAATATGTGTCCGCGTATGTTCATCTTTTTAAGACAGCCTCGCAAAGTTACTTAAAATTTCCCTACCTTTGCGGCCTTATATATCAACAACAATATTAAAAAAAACAGATCATTCGATGAAGAATTTCGTAGAGGAACTGAAGTGGAGAGGTATGATTCAGGACATTATGCCCGGAACTGAGGAGAAACTGATGGAAGGGCCGACGGCCGCTTATGTCGGGATTGACCCGACGGCCGACTCGCTGCACATCGGGCATATGGTCAGCATTATGATTCTCAAGCATTTCCAGAACTGCGGACACAAGCCTTTCGCACTCGTCGGAGGCGCCACAGGGATGATCGGCGACCCGTCGATGAAGTCTCAGGAGCGCAACCTTCTCGACGAGGAGACGCTCGCGCACAACGTATCCTGCATCAAGAAGCAGCTCTCGCGTTTCCTCGACTTCGACTCGGACGCTGAAAACCGCGCCGAACTGGTGAACAACTACGACTGGATGAAGGGATGGAGCTTCCTCGACTTCACCCGCGACATCGGAAAGCATATCACCGTAAACTATATGATGTCGAAGGACAGCGTGAAGAAGAGGCTTTCGAGCGAGTCCCGCGAGGGTATGTCGTTCACCGAGTTCACCTACCAGCTGCTTCAGGCCTACGATTTCCTCTATCTATACGAGCACCGGGGATGCACGCTCCAGATGGGCGGCGCGGACCAGTGGGGCAACATCACCACCGGTTCGGAGCTCATACGCAGGATGATAGGCAAGGAAGCCTACGCGCTCACCTGCCCGCTCATAACCAAGGCCGACGGAGGCAAGTTCGGCAAGACCGAGAAAGGCAACATCTGGCTCGACCCCGAGCGCACCTCTCCTTACCAGTTCTACCAGTTCTGGCTCAACGTGAGCGACGAGGACGCGGCGAAATACATCAAGATCTTCACGATGCTCGACAAGGAGACCGTCGACGCGGCGATTGCGTCCCACGCCGAAAACCCGGGGGCGCGTTCGCTCCAGAAGCTTCTGGCGAAAGAGGTGACGACGATGGTCCACGGCGAGAAGGAATATGAGAACGCGGTCTCAGCATCCGGCATTCTCTTCGGCAACGCCACCTCCGACCAGCTGAAGGCCCTCGACGAGAGGACTTTCCTACAGGTCTTCGACGGAGTGCCGACTTTCTCCGTCTCCCCGGACAAGCTCCCGTGCAACATCATAGAC
>CAVIXF010000321.1:0-2209 GCA_963646585.1 Candidatus Gastranaerophilales bacterium HUM_1
GAGTTGTCATTTAATCGAAGCATACGGAAATGGCTTTACTGAAAGATTCCAAATACCAGATTCCATACACGAATGCCTGCATAAGGGCGTTCGGACGCCGATTTGCGATGCCGGTAAAAGAAGCATTCCTCTATTTGGAAAAGTACAAGGGCATAGACTTCCTCATTGAATTTTATGAGATTGAACATCTTCAGTCAATTGAAGATGCTGTTGATGACCTCGTCTTATACTGCAAGAAGAACGGAGGACATCTTTCATGATTCTTTATCACGGCACATATACTGACTTCCAGGAAATCAGGCTTGACAAATGCTTGCCGTACAAAGACTTCGGAAAAGGCTTTTACCTTACGGATATTTTCGAGCAGGCTAACGCCCTAGCTAAGAAGAAGTCCATAATTTACGGAGGCTTCCCCATAATTCAGAGATATGAGTTCAATCAGGAAGTCTTGACAACCGGTGAATTGAATGTCCTGAGATTCGAGAGGCCTACGAGAGAATGGGCGGAGTTCATATACAGAAACCGGAATCGCAGAACTCATTTTCGCCACGAATACGACATAGTCATAGGCCCCATTGCCGACGACGGAGTGGCATATCTTCTCGACAGATACGAAGAAGGCACGCTGACGCTGGACGAACTTGCGAAAGAATTGGAATATAAGAGACTTAACAGCCAGTACTATTTCGGGAACGCGAAAGCTTTAAAATTCATCACGCGGATATGAGCGACGAGAACAGACGGGAGTTTCTTGTAAACTATGCTGTTGACCAGATTGTCGGATACCTGATTGAAGACGGCGAAATGTCAATAGAGCAGGCATTGAATCGGGTATATACATCCCGTACATTTGCATTGTTGAATGACCCGGAATCGGGTCTCGCCTCGGAAAGTCCGGCATATATCTATGAACTGCTTAAACGAGAAATCGGATAGACCGACAAATCGTCTGAACCAGCCCTTGAACTTGAGTCGCCAATCTGCCTCATCGGGAAGTCTTTCTGCATCAAAAATCGGAAAATGATGCAGAAAACGTCATTACAACTCCATCGCGCCGGATACTGCGGGAAATTGACTGCGGTATCCGGCTTTGGAGTCGGGAGAAGGATGCTCTGGTGTGAACCTGATATGACCCATACGCTCAAATCCGACGAATAAGGTCACTTTCAAGGAACCTATAAGACACGGACTGCACGAACCTTGAGTAAAGTGCCCGTGTCGTACACTTGCGAACTATAACATTTAATGCCGTATGCTCCGGTATCGCAATAGTCAGATGACCAGTAATAAGACTTCTCATCTAACTCAACCCCGCCAATTGAGGAGAGGGTCCTATTCGGATCATAATACCAACAAAAATAAAAGTCATCAAGGGTTGGCAAATACCAGTCTGGGCCTTTGCTTGTACACCAATCCTTGGCATCTTCCCAAGAGGCCGAAATCTCGTCCGTGGAGACAATCTTTACAGGGTTGAAGTTACACACGACCCCTGTAACACCGCCGACTGACACATATTGTCCTACGAGCGAATAAGCCTGTTCAACACTAAAACCAGCAGAGACTATAAGTTTTGTTGTGAGGTCCACTCTGAGTTTAGAGAGTGAGGTATAGTTCGACAAGTCAAGCGTTGTCAGACTGTTATGGTCGCAGGACAAAGTCGTAAGCACAGGACAGTTAGATAGGTCAAGTGCTGTCAGACTGTTGTTGTTGCAATATAGCTCCGTAAGCGCAGGACAATTCGACAGATCAAGGGTCGTCAGACTGTTACTATCGCAACACAGATAAGCTAGCGCAGGACAATGCGACAAATCAAGCGTCGTCAGACTATTATCGCCGCCGTCCAAAACCCTTAGCGCAGGACAATTCGACACGTCAAGTGTCGTCAGACTGTTATCGCCGCAACTCAGATAATCTAGTGCAGGACAGTGAGATAAGTCAAGTGCTGCCAAACTGCAACAGTGACAATACAGAGTCTTAAGTGCAGGACAATTCGACAAATCAAGGGTTGTCAGACTGTTATGGCGGCAGTCCAAAGTCTTAAGCGCAGGACAATGCGACAGATTAAGGTTCGTCAGATTACATCCGCCACAATTCAAGTAAGTTAAAGCCGGCATTTCAGCGAGAAGCAAATTCAAATAAGGAAGGATCCATGGGTTCCAAGAATAAATAGGCAAGTCTGTCACCTCGCCCAAATTATCAACAACTTGTC
>CAVIXF010000322.1:0-2208 GCA_963646585.1 Candidatus Gastranaerophilales bacterium HUM_1
CGCTTAATGTCCCTGCGGTCAATATGCTGCGGACATACGGCGTGATGAACTTCCATCAGCTGCTGCGCGACGCGGGGATGACGACGCTGACGCGCACGCCGGAGGATTACGGCCTGTCCCTGATTCTGGGCGGGGCGGAGGGAAGCCTTCTGGAGATGACGCGGATGTACGCCGCGCTTTCGGCCTGCTTCCAGGGCTGTTCCGGCTGGCTGCCCGCCGAATGGCCGCTGACGGACAGATGCGCCCTCTATTACATATTCGACGCGCTTAAGGAGCTGAACCGCCCGGACGAGATGGACTGGAGGATGGTGCCGTCGCTGGGGAGGACGGCGTGGAAGACGGGGACGAGCTACGGATTCAGGGATGCCTGGGCCATAGGCGTGAATCGCAGGTACGCAGTCGGCGTATGGGCGGGCAATGCCGACGGGGAGTCAACTCCTGGGCTGCTCGGGGCGCGTACCGCAGGCCCCGTGATGTTCGACATATTCAACGCCCTGCCGTCCTCGCCGTGGTTCGACGAGCCAGGGGCGGGGGAGTACGCCTACGCCGAGGTCTGCCGCAAGTCGGGCTGTCTCAAGGGGCGGTTCTGCGACGACTGCGATTCGCTGATCGTCCCGGTGGCGGGACTTAGAAGCCGGGTCTGCCCCTATCATCGTCCGGTTCTCGTGAACAAGACCGGCCGGCACAGGCTTTCGTCGCCGTCCCCTGGCAGTTCGGTGAGGAATTTCTTCATCCTCCCGCCCGCGATGGAGTGGTACTGGCGGAAGGTCCATCCCGATTACGAGCCAGTGCCCCCGCCGCTTCTGCGTGGCATCGCCGGGAATATTGCCGGAAGCACCTCCGGGGACATTAATGGAGACATCTCCGGGGTTTCTTCGGCAGATGTCCCCGGGAGTCGTCCGGGGGGCGGTGCCGGGAACTTTTCCTGGAATGGAGGTGCGTCGTCCCCGATGCAGTTCATCTATCCGGAGCCGGGCGCGTCAGTGTTCATCCCGGCCTCGCTTGACGGAAGCCCCGGCGAGATGGTCTTCAGCCTCGCCCATTCCAACCCGGAGGCGGAAGTCTTCTGGCATCTGGACTCGACCTATCTCGGCTCCACCCGCTTCATCCACCAGTTCTCCTGCACCCCGTCGTCCGGAGTCCACGTTATGACGGCGGTCGACTCCTTCGGAAACTCCGTCTCAGTGAGATTTTCGGTGAAATGACCGCGTCCCGCCGCTTCTTCATTTCTCCGCTTCTTCATTTTTTTCGTTTCCGGCCGATCTCCCGGGCTTACATATACTGTATGGTGATGTTGAAAAGCTCCGGTGAACTTTCGTAGACCGATATTTTCAGAAATTTTTTGGAAAATTTTGGTAAAAGATTTGCGCGGTCAGAAATTATTCATACCTTTGCAGTCCCAAAAACAAAAGCAACCTCTCGGGGTCTTGGGTAATTCCCCGACGTTGCCGAAAAATTTACTTGAAAATGGATTTCATCAAGGTTGTAAATGACGCTTTCGCAAACGAGAAAGTCGCGTCATACCCGCAGTTCAAGGCCGGTGACACTGTGACCGTCACCTACCGCATCAAAGAGGGTGACAAGGAAAGGCTTCAGAAGTTCAGAGGAGTGATCATCCAGATCAAGGGCGCTTCTCCGGCTACCAAGACTTTCACCATCCGCAAAATTTCCAGCGGAATCGGTGTCGAGAGAATCTTCCCGTTCAACTCTCCGTTCATTGACTCCATAGAGGTGAACAAGTACGGCAAGGTACGCCGCGCACGCATCTTCTACCTCCGCGAACTTTCAGGAAAGAAGGCGCGCATCAAAGAGAAGAAACTCGCTCTCGTGAAGAACGAAGAATAGCATAACAACGAGGCCCGCTAGCTCAACTGAATAGAGCATTTGACTACGGATCAAAAGGTTACAGGTTTGAATCCTGTGGGGATCACAAAGATGCGAGGCTATTGAACAAAATCAATCAGTCTCGCATTATTTTGCGGAATTAGCTCAGTTGGTAGAGCGTTGGCTTCCCAAGCCGAAGGTCACGAGTTCGAGCCTCGCATTCCGCTCCAAAAAATAAGGTCAAGGAAATCCTCCTTGACCTTATTTTTCACAAATAGTCCAACATTCACTGCATTAATAATCGATGAACATAACCTTGCTTTCGTCGCGCGGTCTTGCGTCCGGGGTCTCATCCGGGTAGCCGACACCGACGCAGACGCGGAG
>CAVIXF010000323.1:0-2192 GCA_963646585.1 Candidatus Gastranaerophilales bacterium HUM_1
GATGAATTTTCTGTACTGGTTGTAGAACTCCATCTTGACACCGTCTTCCGCGTAGGCTTTGATCGAGAAATCCGACGGATGTTTTTTCAGAAGGTCGAAAAACTCCATATTGATTTCCGGAATATATGCGCCGTTGCCGCCGAAGAGAGAATAATCGAGGCGTTTGATGAACAGATATGTCGGAATCCAGAAGTCCAGCACCCCGGTTTTTATCTTATACGGCTGTTCTGACAGCATCTTTATGAGCTCTGACACCTTGCGCGGCTTGTCCCGGGTGCTGCTCAGAAACTGTTCGCAGGCATCCCACAGCGGAATGATTCCTGCGTCAGAAGGCGATTCCGAAAACGAGCCGCCGACATGCAGCCCGGTGTTCTTGAGAAGCGTGTGATATATCGCCTTCTCCGGCGGGAACTTGTCGAATTCAAAGCCGAGATCCTCCAGCCCTTCTCCGGTCGTGAGCGCCTGAAGAAACCTGACTCTGGCCGCAGATATGCTTGAGCTGAGCTTATGGCGGTTTATCAGTTCATTCTTGATTACCGGAGTCAGCGGATACATATCCTTGCAGACATCTGACAGGAGCGTGTTGAAATCGCGCAGGTTTCTGACCTGAATGACATTTCCTTTATAAATCCAGGTGACGTCGTCATCGTAGGAGAAGAGACTGTCTTTCACCGTCTTGTTCAGAAGATTCTCTTCGTATGCCTTGAGCTGTGCGATTTCACGGAGAGCGACCTTGTCCGATTTGTCAATCAGAACTTTCTCTGTGATGTAATCATATATCCGGATTTTATGCAGGCGCCTGACAATGCTGTCCGTTTTCCTGAACACCGCGAACACTGTCGGGTGCGGGCATTCCCGACTGAACCGCTTCACCTCTTCGGAGGAATCACGGGATGGAGAGAATATCAGCTCCACATAACCGTCGATGTCCCCTGCCGGGATGATGTCCGACGGACAGTCATTCAGGGCGTACTCGAAATAGCGCGGAGTTCCGGAATGATAATGGTACGCCTTCGCGTATGCCACCCGGTTGCCGAAATGGACACGCAGGTCATCAACCGGATTGACCGGAACCGGAACGATCGCGGCGGCTCTGGCAATCTCGTTCTCAATGTTGACGTCAGTCCCTTCAAACAGAATGAAACGCCTCTTGTACTCGGCGAACCGTATTATACGCAGACGCACCAGTTCTTTCAAAAGAGAATCCGGATCTTTGACGCCCGATGCAAGTCTCAGATAAGAAGTGAGGGCGTCCTGCGGCATAGAAAAGCCTGCGTTGCCGAAAAGATTCAGCAGGCCGATGACCTTGACGGTTTCCAGCGCGGACTTCAGAACGCTTTCATCCTGCCAGTCGGCCGTCTCGACGCGCTCAATCGCGACAGATATCGCGCTCCAGCCCATCGAATCTTCGTTCGCATACGACAGATAAGAATGGAAAGTGTCTATTACATAATCATATACGATGGCAAGATTATAGGTCTTATGCGCTGATTTGAAGCCGCTCAATGAATTGGCGCTATTGGAATTGAGGAAGGAGAACAGAGACCGTTCATTCTGACCGTACTTCTGGATGGCCTTGGTCAGGACAACGGCTGAAAACGCATCCAATGGATACAGCCTGCGCATCACGTCCTTGGTCAAAGCTGGAGAAATGAATTTGGTCTGTCCTGCTGTCTCATAAATCGCGTCAGCCCGCTTCACATCAACCGCATATCGGTCTTTCATAGACTCTGCCGCCAGATAGAGCAGCTGCTCGACAGGCTCGGCGAACACGATTTCCTGAAACCGGCCTTTCACTTTCGTCCACTCATTTTTTCGCGATGCGTCCAGCCTAGATGCGTACGCATTGAAATTCTGATGCAGGGCGGTGAGCAGCAATGCGTTTTTCTGCGGAGCGTTGATGAATTCCGCCAGCTGCTGCATAAAGTACAGCTCTCTGTCAACATCGTGTTTCGCAGCGTGTTCCAACACTTTCCCGAACTCATCAATGACTATGACAAGCATACGGTTACGCTTCCTGAGTCTGTGGCAATAATCCCCGAGCAACTCAAGGACATTGTCACCCTGCGCTTTCTTGCACAGCTTTCGGAAGAGAAGTTCTTCGAGACCGGCATATTCTCCGACTATGTTGATTATCTCGTATCCGCTGACTGCCGCCAGGGATTTCGGATTTCTTATCAACAGCCCTGGGG
>CAVIXF010000324.1:0-2183 GCA_963646585.1 Candidatus Gastranaerophilales bacterium HUM_1
CTGGGTGCAGGGTCATTACGGGAAACGGCATCCGGGGGTCACGGTGGTCGGGAGAAACGACTCGAACTACGGCGGCGTGGTCGACGAGACGGTCGCGAGAATCCGCGAGATAGCCGGCCTTTCCGACGAGGAGCGCCGGGAGTATATGGACAACGCGAAGGACGTTTCGAACATCGCGCTGTGGGAGAACAACATAGTCTATTATAAGGAAGCCTATTCAAAGGCGTTGAACAAAGTGATATCAGAAAAAGGAGCGTTCCCGGAGTTCAGGGACGAAAAACCGATGGAATACAAGAAGAATGAAGTCAACCGGCCGTCCTGGAGCAGCGTGCTGGTTTCAAGGCATCTGCCTGAATCTCTCAAGGATCTGGAGATATTGTCGAAGAATCTGTGGTGGTGCTGGAACGAATCGGCCAAGGAGCTGTTCAAGTCCATAGACCCGAAGATATGGAAGGCCTGCGGCGAGAACCCGATAGCTCTCCTGGACCGCGTGAGCCTCAAGAAGTTCAAGAAACTCGGATCCGACGTCGAATTCCTCGGACAGCTCAAGGCGGTGAAGGAGGAGTTCGACGGATATATGGCGTTGAAGTCGAAGAGGACGAATCCGTCCGTGGCATATTTCTGTATGGAATATGGCCTCGACACTTCTCTGAAGATATATTCCGGAGGACTCGGCATCCTCGCCGGCGACTACCTCAAGGAGACTTCGGATATGAACGTGAACCTCGTCGCGGTCGGGCTATTCTACCGCTACGGATATTTCACACAGATTCTCTCAGCTCAGGGGGCGCAGGTCTCACGCTATGACGCACAGGACTTTATGAAGACCCCGGCCGAGCCTGTCCGCGACAAGGACGGCAACTGGGTGACTGTCCGCATAGCCTTCCCGGGGCGCAACATCAATGCGCGTCTGTGGCTCGTGAACGTCGGAAGGACGGAGCTCTATCTGCTCGACACCGACTACGAGGACAACCTTCAGGAGGACAGGGAGGTGACCTACCACCTCTACGGAGGCGACTGGGAGAACCGGCTGAAGCAGGAGCTCCTGCTCGGAATCGGCGGAATACGCGCCCTGCGCAAGCTCGGCTACTGGCCTCAGGTCTACCACTGCAACGAGGGGCACGCGGCGTTCATCGGACTGGAGAGGCTGCGCGAGTACATCGAGAAGGACAACCTCAGCTTCGGCGAGGCTATGGAGGTCATACGCTCTTCGTCCCTCTACACCACCCACACCCCTGTCCCGGCGGGTCACGACGCGTTCGACGAGGGGCTGCTCCGCAAGTACATAGGCCATTATCCGGAGCGTTTCAAGATTGACTGGGAGACACTTATGGGGCTCGGCAAGCTGAACGGGGCCGACCAGAACGAGAAGTTCTCGATGAGCAACCTCGCCGCGAACATCTCGCAGGAGGTGAACGGCGTGTCCTGGCTGCACGGGAAGGTGAGCCAGGAGATATTCGCGCCGATGTATCCGGGCTATCTCCCGGAGGAGCTGCACGTCAGCTATGTCACCAACGGAGTGCACTATCCGACCTGGACCGCTCCGGAGTGGAAAGCGATACATTCCAAGGTCTTCGGCCCGGACTTCGGCACGCATCACTACGACAAGAGCTGCTTCGAGGGCATCTACCGCGTTTCGGACGAGGATGTCTGGGCAGTGCGCACGGGCCTGCGCAAGAAGCTGATAGCCGAGGTCAAGGCGCGTCTTTCCGACACGGCGTCCGCGAACCACTATTCCCCGCGCCAGATCGTGACAATCAAGGAGACCCTGCGCGACGACGTGCTCACGATAGGGTTCGCACGCCGATTCGCCACCTACAAGCGTGCGCACCTGCTTTTCCGCGACCTCGACCGTCTCGACGAGATCGTGAACAATCCGGAGCGTCCTGTGCAGTTCCTCTTCGCCGGCAAGGCCCATCCGGCCGACAAGGCGGGTCAGGACCTCATCAAGATGATCGTGGACATCTCCAAGCAGGACCGCTTCATCGGGAAGATCGTCTTCGTCCCGAACTACGACATCACCCTCGCGAAGTACCTCGTGCAGGGCGTGGACGTCTGGATGAACAACCCTACCCGTCCGCTGGAGGCCTCCGGAACGTCCGGAGAGAAGGCGTCGATGAACGGAGTGATGCACTTCTCCGTGCTTGACGGCTGGTGGGTCGAGGGCTACAAGCCGGGAGCCG
>CAVIXF010000325.1:0-2180 GCA_963646585.1 Candidatus Gastranaerophilales bacterium HUM_1
CAAGGCCTCATCAGAGGCCCGTCCGGGCCGGGTATTTCTGTCATCGCGCAAGCGATGTCAGAAATACGGAAAGGCGAAAAGGACGCAGGGGTTTGGGGATGTGCCCCAATATCAACATAATGCAAGGCGCTCATTGAAGACAAATACCGCAGCAACCTTATGGTTGTGAGGATTTTGTCAAGATGAGCAACGCGGCAGACCTCTCCACGGGCAACCCGGGATGCCGGGGATGAAGAAAAGGATGGAGGACAAGGCGCAGGGTGAAGCCTGAACCGCAGCAACCTGTCGGTTGTGAGGATTCAGGCAAGCCCTGCAACGAAGTAATCCGCCTTTTCTTCGCCCCGGCTACCAATTCAAGATCTTGCAGAAGTCGTACTCCTCAGGATTCGGCAGATAAGCCTTAGCCGCCTCATAATCCGCCTCCGTGATGTAGTGCGCGATGTACTTGTAGTAGTTCTGCGCGGTGCCGGCGTTGATGTCGACGATTCTCGGCGGAATCTTGCCGGTCACAGGGTCCTGAAGGTCTGCGAGATAGAGCGGAGAGACGTTTCCGAACGCGTCGACATAGACCATACATCCGGTCTTGCCCTCGCTGAAGAGCTGATATACGCCCATCGCGAGCTCGGTGCAGTAGGTCAGGTCGTAAGCGACCGGATCCTGGCAGCGCACGTCGTAGCCGATCTCCACAGGACGGCTCTTCACCTTCACTCCGAGCTTCTTGAACTCCTTCTCAAGCAGGTCGTTGAAGAGCACCGCCTTGGAGATCTTGCCCAGCTCCGGATGTCCGTGCTCGTCGTAGGTGAAGTGGATGCCGGCCTCGGCAGCCTCCTTCGCCACCTCCTCGTTGTGGAAGAGCCCCTCGGCGGCGATTATTGTCCCGTAGTTGATTCCGAGAATCTTCCTCTTCACGATGGCTGAAATCGAGAGCTTTATGATCTTCTCGAGAGTCATCTCGGTCTTGTTGAACATCTCCGGGATGATGGTCATCGGGCAGTGGGTCGCCTCTCCGATTCCGAGCGCAAGGCTTCCGCAGGTGCGTCCCATCGCGCTGATGATGAGCCAGTTGCCGGAAGTGCGTGCGTCCTCATAGACGGTTCTCGCGATGTGCGCACCCTCGTTCTTCGCCGAATTGTAGCCGAAGGTCGGGGTGTTGTTCGGAAGAGGAAGGTCGTTGTCTATGGTCTTCGGGCAGTGGATGTTGGCGATCGGGTAGTTCTTCGCCGCGAGGAACTTGGAGATTCTGTTCGCGGTGGACGCGGTGTCGTCGCCTCCGACGGTCACGAGAAGCTTGATGTTGTTCTCCTTGAAGAGGTCGAGGTTGAAATTCTCCTCGAAGTCCCTGTCGGTCGGCTTGAAACGGCTCATTTCGAGGTAGGAGCCGCCCCGGTTGAAGTAGCGGTCAGCCTTCGCGAAGTCGATGTCCTCGGTGCGTGCGTTCTTCGAGAAAAGTCCGGAGTAGCCGCCGTGAAGGCCGATTACCCTGTAACCTTTTGACAGAAAAGTCTTTGCAACGCTCATTGAAACCGAATTCATTCCCGGTGCCGGGCCGCCTCCGCAGAGGATGATGATTGAATCTTTCATTGTTTTTCCCTATTTATATTGATGATTTTTCATTTGGCGGTGCAAAATTATCCAATTTATGCGAATTTCAACAGATATCCGCGATTTTTTGGCTAATTTTGTGGGTTTTATTTTTCGAGGATTAAAGGGATCATCCGCTTACGGCAATCGGGAATATGATGGGAAAACGGGAACAGGACATATCGAGAATGGAGGAGCTGCGTGCGTTGCTTGAAGAGAGCAACCGCCGCTACTATGTTGACAACGCCCCGACAATCAGCGACTTCGAGTACGACCACCTGATGTATGAGCTGATCGGGCTTGAGAAGGAGTATCCGGAGCTTGTCCCTGCGGACTCCCCGACCCGCCGCGTCGGAAGCGACAGGACGAAGGAGTTCGCCCAGTATCCGCACCGCTACCCGATGCTCTCGCTCGGCAACACCTACGACATCTCCGAAGTCGCCGCGTTTTCGGACAGGGTGTCAAAGTCCTTGAGCGGCACTGCGTTCAGCTACAGCTGCGAGCTCAAGTTCGACGGAACGGCCATCTGCCTGACCTACAGGAACGGGGAGCTTTTCCGCGCCCTCACCCGGGGCGACGGAACGGTGGGGGACGACGTC
>CAVIXF010000326.1:0-2121 GCA_963646585.1 Candidatus Gastranaerophilales bacterium HUM_1
GCGGTGAACCTGCGTGTTGACGAGTCGGCGTTCACGGGGGAGCTCTTCACGACCAAGACGGTTGATGAAGCGTCTGATGCCGCTGATGCGGAGGCGTATCCCAAGAACTTCCTTATCCGGGGCTCCACCGTGATTGAGGGCAATGCCGTATACCGGGTCTCGGCGGTAGGACAGGACACAGAAGAAGGCAAGGGGGGCGGAATTATGCGCGAGGAGCAGACCGTGGAGACTCCTCTCAACCAGCAGCTCGGCAATCTCGCGAAATGGATAACCCGAGCCAGCTATGTTTTCGCCGCCCTCATCGTTGTCGGGCGTACGGTTCTGTATTTCGCGACAGGACACGGCGGGGACGGCTTCAACGCCGTCGAGTTCATAGAGATGACCCTGAGCTCGGTTATGCTTGCGGTGACGCTGATAGTGGTGGCCGTTCCGGAAGGGCTTCCGATGAGCGTGACGATAAGCCTCGCGCTGAGCATACGCAGGATGCTCAAGGAGAACAACCTCGTCCGGAAACTTCACGCCTGTGAGACTCTCGGCGCCGCGACGGTCATCTGCACGGACAAGACAGGCACACTGACCCAGAATAAGATGAAGGTCGTGCGGCACGATTTCTGTGAGTGCGACCTTGATTTCTTCACAGAGTGCGTCGCGGTCAATTCCACGGCGGAGGTGTCGGAGGCGGGCGATGACGGTGAGTTGAAGATTGTCGGGAATCCGACGGAGGGAGCAATCCTTCGCTGGCTTGTAGAGGATGAGGGCAAGGATTATCGGAAGTATCGTGACAGCCTGGCGGTTCTGAGCCAGAGACCGTTCACGACGGAGACCAAATCGATGGAGACCGTCGCCCGCGATGAAGAGAGCGGACGTGTCATCAGGTATATAAAAGGCGCTCCCGAGGTCATCCTTGAGATGTCGGATGCTGTTCCAGGCGGACGAAGCCGACAGGCCGTTCTTGACGAACTCGCGGAATATCAGAGTCTTGGGATGCGCACATTGGGATTCGCCTATCAGCTGATTGAAGATGGCCGGGAGCATCCTGTCGTTTACATCGGGCACATCGGAATCGCCGACCCGGTCCGGGATGATGTCAGAGATGCCATCGCGATATGCAGGGAGAAGGCCGGCATCCGGGTGATTATGGTCACGGGCGACGTCTCTCTGACTGCCGAGGAGATAGCCCGGGAGACTTGGATAGTCCGGGACGGCGAGCCGGCTCTCACGATTACCGGGGCTGAATTTGCGGGGATGACGGACGAGAAACTCAAGAAGGAGATTCTTCCGGTTCTTACGGTGCTTTCAAGAGCCCGTCCCGAAGACAAGGCGCGTCTTGTGACTCTGCTTCAGGAGATGGGGCAGGTGGTGGCCGTGACAGGGGACGGCACAAACGACGCCCCCGCGCTGAAGAAGGCCCAGGTCGGCCTGTCAATGGGCGATGGCACATCAAGGGCGAAGGAGGCCAGCGACATAACGATCATAGACAATTCATTTTCAAGCATCAACACCGGCATCCTCTGGGGCCGTTCGCTCTATCAGAACATTCGGCGGTTCATCCTGTTTCAGATGACAATCAATGTGTGCGCCTGCGTCATAGTCCTTTTCGGCGCGTTCGTCGGGCTTGATTCTCCGCTGACCGTCACGCAGATGCTGTGGGTCAATCTTATTATGGACACTTTCGCGGCTATGGCCCTGTCCTCCCTTCCTCCGGACAGAAGGGTGATGAATGAAAAGCCCCGTGACCGGAATGCGGACATCATCGACCGGCGGATGGGCGGACAGATCGCCGTCGCGGGGTTGATTTTCTCTCTCTTCCTCGCTGTTTTCTGGCAGGTGCTCCATCGCTTGGATGTGGAAAGCGTCCGTCAGATTTTCTCCGCCGGGACTTTCGGAACCTTATGGCAGGATTTAGGGACAGGCGTTCACGGCAGCGATGTGATGACCCCTTATGAGCGCGGGATATTCTTCTCGACCTTTGTGCTCGTCCAGTTCTGGAATCTGTTCAACGCCCGTTATTTCAAGACCGACAGGAGTCTGCTGTGGGATGTCATCGACCTGGCCGTCAAAGGAGGCGGGGTGGACATTTTGGGTGATAAAACCTCTGCAAATCATTGAAAGTCTTATCTT
>CAVIXF010000327.1:0-2112 GCA_963646585.1 Candidatus Gastranaerophilales bacterium HUM_1
CCCCACGGAAGTCAGTGAGCGGTCCGCCGCCCTCGAACGGGTATATGAGCGTCTCCCTCGACGTCCTGACCACCCAGAACGACTTCGACCCCGCCGTGACACGCTCCGGAAGAGCCGTGATTCTGTCCTTCGGGCTTATCCCCTTCCATTCCCCGGGAACTTTGCCCTGAAGATTGTACATTCCTATGCTGTTGTCGTCGTGCAGCACGAGGACGTTGTATTTTCCGCCCCCGCTGAAGTCATAGGCGGACGGGCCGAGCACAATTTTCTTGCCAAGGTCGACCGGGAAGGACGACACGAAGCGCCCGAGACGGTCGAGGAGGTGGAGCCTGCTGCCCGCGCCGAAAAGGAACTGGAGCTTGCCGTTTGCATAATAGTCTATGCAGCAGACAGTGCCGCAGATTTTTTCTGAAAACGGAACGGTCCAGACGCCTTTGGAGTTCTCGTCCCTGAGGCTTATGGAAAGGTTCGGATTCTGCACGAGAGTGTTGTTCCTGCCAGTCGCGCAGTTCACTACCGTGAACGGCCCGGAAGGAATCTCGATTTTCACATCGGGTTCGGCCACCGGAGCCTTCTCCTTCTTCATATCGGCCTTGCAGAAAGAGAGTTCCGCCGTGCAGACCCCCTTCTTGCCGCCGGAGATGCAGAGGAATCCCGGCATTATGTCGCAGCTTTCGAGTTCGGACGCGAAGACCTTCGCGACGAGAGGGCTGAACACCGTCTTTCCGCAGGCTGCGTCCTCGGCGGCCGAGAAATAGGACACGACCGTGCCGGACGTAGGGACGGAGGATTTCAGCCCCGCGTCGGAGAGCTTCCTGTAAAGGGGATATTCCATCGCACGGACATATTCCCCGACCGCCTCCGCGCTTCCGGTGACGAGCCAGCCGCCCTTGCAGAAGCCGCAGTTCTCCGCACCGACGGCGAAGACGTCCCCGAAAAGGGAGGAGAGGTAGGACGCGTACGGGAACACAGTGATGCTGTCCGTATCCTTGAATCTGGAAGAGCGCAGGAGATTGACTGACAGCGTTTTGTCGGCCTTTCTGAACCTCAGGGCCGCAAGCTCGGAGACCTTCATCTTCCTTAGCCATTCCGCCGGGGAGACATCCTTTCCGGAAGATACCGCCGCACGGCGTTTCCCGGCGTCGGAGAGTTTCATATTTATGTCAAGCCAGCGGTCGTAAGCCTCAATACTCGAAGAGACGGAGTTCTGGGGCAGGGACATCATCCACAGCGTCGAAGACGGGACGGCCTTGAATGCGTCGCAGGAGGAGGGCTTCAGAGCCGAGAGCACCTCGATGAAGTCGGTGTGCCGTCCGGCGGACAGCATTCCGGAGAGAGTCATCCCGGCCCCGTCGAAATATGCGCCGAGACCCGTCCATCCGCAGACGGAGCCGAGGAAGGAGTAACTGCTTCTGAATGACGGGGAAAGAAGCTCCGGAAGGATGTATGCCGCGTCGGAGGCGGAGAAGATGAGCTGTCCGTTGTCAGAAACCGCCGCGGCGGCCTTCGGGAAGCCCTCCGCGTCATAGACGGACACTCCGTCGTTGATGTTCCTCTCCGAGGACTTCACCAGACTCTCGGAGGCCGAGACGAGCAGCAGCCGGCGGTTCCTGAGACATTCGGCCGCGGAAAGTATCCTTGAACAGTCGCAGTCCAGAAACGCCATAGACGATGACTTCGCGATCGACGAGAGCGTCCGTATGTCGGAGTCGTATGAGTCGTCGCCGGATTTCCCCGCGTCGAAGACATAGAGCGGGGTGAGCGTCCTCGAATAATGCAGGGACACCGCCACGGGGCGGTCGGAAAGCTCCGGAAGACTCCCGGCGGCCACCGCTTCGGAAAGCTTCGCGCCGAATCCGTTCTTCGCGTCGGAGGAGAGGGCGTTGCGCCCGAGCACGTAAGCCGCAGCCGTCTGAAGATTCGGAAACCGCATCAGAGCCACCGCGTCGGAGGGGACTGCGCAGTAAAGCGGCTCGACATCGCGTCCGTATCGCGGTTCGTCCCCGCCCCCGCCGAAGAGGACGGCGAGAAGGACGGCTATGCCCGCCGCCATCCCGGCGAACACGGACAGATATATTATTATCGCCTTACGCCCCATCACCCGTTCCGTCT
>CAVIXF010000328.1:0-2105 GCA_963646585.1 Candidatus Gastranaerophilales bacterium HUM_1
CTCGTATGGAAAATATGAGGGCCGTACTTCTGAACCAATATCCCCGACTCATCTTTCTCATCGTACAGATTACCCCCTGTTTCGCATCTCCTCTCCGTGACAAGGACTTTCTTGCCTTTCTCCGCCATACGCCGCGCGAACGTGCTTCCGCTCAGACCCGCGCCGGCGATTATATATGAATAAGCCATCATTGTTGCTGCCTGAAGAAATTTATGACCTCCTGTATGCCGTCAGTGAAAGTATACGACGGCCTGAAACCTGTATCCTCCTTCAACGAGGATATATCCAGCACCTGATTGTCCGTCACACCGTTCTTATAGGGTATCTCGCCTGTCCCTATCTCAAGCTCCGGGTTTATTGAATCCCTGATAATCCCGACATATTCACGCAGCGTCCTGCTTTCGCCGCTTCCGACAGGATACACCTTCCCGCCTTTCCCTTTCAATCCGAGCAGGTATAACGCTTTCATAAGATCCTCCACGTGGAGGTAATCCCACCTCTGCTCAAGTTCAGTCGTGGACGGTTTCTCTCCTTTCAGCAACGATTTGATGACATAGGACAGGAGATTGTTGTCATCGCGTCCGGTTCCGTATATGCTTGTAATCAACGGCCATATAAGTTCCATCCCCTCAAACTCGCAGTAGGACTTGATGAAATCGTACGTGGCCACTTTCGCGGCCGAGTAAAAATCGGACGGGGCAGGAGAACCGCAGCCGTCAATCACCCTTCCCGAGCAGGCGTACTGGGCTGCGGAGCCGGGAATTATCAGCCTTCCGATTCCGTTTCTCCTGGCGAATTCAGCGACTTCGAGATTGCAGGCGACATTCTTCAGTTGAAGAGAGGCGTTGTTCCGGTCCTTGGCATTGACTCCTATCCAGGCCATATTGTAGATTGTGTCAGCATCTCTGACCGCGTCATCCGAATCCAATATGTCAAGAGAACCGAAAGAGAATTCACGGCAGACCACTCCTGACAAAGAGGACACATTCGCATAGTCAAACCCGGCCGGCACGAAAGCCGTAACCCGGATGTTATGCTGAAGCAGATATCTGGCCAGCTTGTTCCCGAGGAATCCGTTCGCGCCTATGATTATAGCCTTATCCATTCTTCAGGAAAGTTGAAATCTCTTCGACATCCAGTTTATAGACGTCCTCATTCCGGTAACGCCCGTACCAGTCCGCGACAAGTTCAATCGTCCGCAGAACATCCATTCTGGGTTTCCAGCCCAGGCGTGTCTTCGCCTTGGTGATGTCAAGCATCAGCAAGTTGGCCTCGTGCCGGGCGTCAGGATCAGAGACGTCCTTCAATTCCCCCCTGCCGAAGCACCGTACAAGCCTGGCCGCCACGTCCCAGACGGTAGAGACGGAGTCATTCTCGGGGCCGAAGTTCCAGCCCTCGCAATACTCCGTAGGGTTGTCCCACATTTTCCGCGCCAGCAGCATATATCCGCTCAAAGCTTCGAGCACGTGCTCCCACGGCCGTACGGCTCTGGGGCTGCGGATATCTATGGCCCTCCCCTCTTCAAGCGCCCGGACACAGTCGGGAATTATTCTGTCCTTCGCCCAGTCGCCGCCTCCGATCACATTGCCGGCTCTCACGCTGGCAAGGCTGACGTGATGCCTCCTGCCATAATCGGAAGGGTTAAAGAAGCTTCTCCGCCAGCTCTGTATCGCGATTTCGCACGCCCCCTTGCTCGAACTGTATGGATCGTATCCTCCGAACGGGTCGTCTTCCTTATAACCGCGAGCTTGCTCTTTGTTGTCATAGCATTTGTCCGTGGTTACCATTATTCCGACTCTTACGCCTGGAGTGGAGCGAATGGCCTCCATAACGTTAATCGTACCCATCACGTTTGTCTGATAGGTTTCAACCGGAATCTCATAGCTCAGGCGGACCAGCGGCTGGGCGGCAAGATGGAAGACGATTTCCGGCCGGTACAGGGCGAAAATATCTTTAAGACGTTCACCGTCACGGATATCCGCACGGATGTCGCCCCTCATCTTCTTTCCGATTCCCGAGAGGACAAAATTGTCATTCTCCGTATAAGGCTCAAGCCCTACGCCGACGACCTCCGCGCCCAGTTCGTTGAGCCACACACAAAGCCA
>CAVIXF010000329.1:0-2094 GCA_963646585.1 Candidatus Gastranaerophilales bacterium HUM_1
TCCTTGAAGTGGTAGTACTTCATCTTGAGCACGTCCACGAATCCGTCGAACGCCGGACCCACGTTCACCGGGAACTGCACGATCACAGGCTTCTGCCCGAACGCCTCCTTGAGACCGTCGAGCATATTCTCCCACGATGCTTTCTCGCCGTCAAGCTGGTTGACACCGAGGATGACCGGCATATTGTATTTGTTCGCGTAACGCTCGAAAATCTCCGTGCCGACTTCTACACCCTGCTGCGCGTTCGTCACGAGAATGGCCGTGTCGCACACACGGAATGCGGAAACCGCCCCTCCGACGAAATCGTCCGCGCCCGGAGCGTCGATTATGTTGAACTTCGTGTCCATAAACTCTGCGTAGAGCGGGGTCGCGTAAATCGACCTCTGGTTGAGCTGTTCAATCTCCGAATTGTCGGAAACCGTGTTCTTCGCCTCTACCGTGCCTCTTCTGTCGATGACCTTGCCCTCGTAGAGCATAGCTTCAGATAACGTGGTCTTACCTGACCGGGTGCTGCCGATCAAGACCACATTGCGGATGTCTTTAGTGGAATAAGTTTTCATTGTGTGGTGTTATTAGTGTGTTCTGTGTTCCTCGCCCCCGTTCTGGGGGCGACAAGTCTTGCAAATTTAGAAAATATTCTTTGTGTTCCAAGGAAATTGACGGGTTTTGAGGTATATTTGTCCGGCGGACATTGCCTCTCCGGCTGTCGGCCGATGAGTGAATATATGCCGGAGACTGGTCGGACACTTAACGATAACATATATGAGGACACGGATAATCCTGATTTTGAGCGCAGTCTTACTCGCCTGCGCCCCTTGCGCCTCCGGGCAGTCATTTCTGGACGGGCTTAAGGGCCTCGGAAAGAAGGCCGGCCAGGCTGCGGTCGAGAAAGCGAAGCAGAAGGCGACGGAAAAGGCGATTGAAGGGGCCGGCAAAGCGGTCGAGAAGGTGATGGACGCGGCCACGGACAAGGACAGGACGGGGGACGACGCCTCCTCGCGCTCCGGGGAGCAGAAATCAAGCGGATCGTCGCAGCAGTCGAACGGGTCATTGCGGCAGTCAGGCGGGGCGTCGCAGCAGTCCAAAAACAGGAACGCCGGCGGGAACAGCGGGAAATCCGCCCGCGACAGGCAGCTGGAGCAGCAGTACGAGGCGATGCTCGGCCCGGACGCCGGAGAGAACGTGGAAGCCCAGGACGAACTGACGGGCGTCCCTGAAAAGCACACCGCGCTGCTCGCGCCCATCGGCTACCCGGTGGACGCCAGCTGGGGAGTTCTGAAAGCCGAGCCTGTGCTTCCTCCGCAGTCGGCCGCGAAACAGGTCGATTGGGTGGACAAGCAGCCGCATATATATGCGCTTGACAATCAGAGCCTTGTTGCGGAATATCAACTACTGGAGCAATGCGCCGAAGACGGATGGTTCGGGAATCTCACTCCTGCCGGCCACCGTCGCGAGGCTGTCAGCGGAGAACTTTTCGCGCGCATCGGGGAGATCAATGCGATGGTGAAGTATCTCAAAGCACCGGACAAGCTTGCGGCCCTGCTCAGCGGAGACTGCTACAAACGGACAATCCGCTCTTCCATCGCTCCGTTCTTCGAACTGAAGGGAGATTACATAAAAGAGGAGACTCGGGCGTATTTCGCGGCTTTCGGCGGCTATGAGAACGCCGTGAACGAGAATCTGACCGAATGGAATCCGAATTCTGACAGGAAGACCGTCACGACGTCGGTTCCGGGGCAGACGGGGGTCGTCATTGATGATATGGGGGCCGGCGCGACGGTTGACATCGACGGCGTGGAGTACATCCTGCACGAGAGGAACGGAGGCAAGACACGCTATGCCTTCGTCTCCGAGGCTGTGGCCACGGCGGTCGCCGGCAAGGATATCGTGATTCCGGACTACATATATTACAACGGAGGTAAATTCCCTGTTCGGACTATGCGCGGCGAGCTTTTCTACGGCACGGCGATAAAGTCTGTTAAACTTCCGGAAACATTGACGGAGATTTCCAACGCCGTGTTCCGGGGCACTCCGATAACCGAAATCGTCATCCCGGCTTCCGTGAAAAGACTCCAGGGTTCCGTCTTCCAGAAC
>CAVIXF010000330.1:0-2082 GCA_963646585.1 Candidatus Gastranaerophilales bacterium HUM_1
GGTGTTTTCCGTCCACAAGGAAATCTCCGTTTGCGGGATAAGCGACGGAGTGACCGACTTTCAACTGGCTTAGAAAGAATGTCTCCCGCACTGTCCCTATATTCGGATTCGTCGCGTATGCGTACATCAGGTTGGAATTGTCTAAAAATATTTTTTCCGGACGCGACAGTTTGTCTATGTGCTTCGGCTTGTCAGAAAGCAAAGACAGAAGTCCGGCCTTTTCAAGGGCGTAAAGCATCTTAAGCCCCTGGTTTCTGTCGGTTTCCAATTCATTGTAGAGGTTTGACATATTCGGCGTCTGCGGGACCTGCTCCGCGAGAATCATAAACATTTTCTTGGTCTTTCTGATTGTGGATCGTTCCACCCCCTCAATTATCGGATAATCATTTTCAAGAATATGATTGACAACCTGCTGCAACCGGATTTCAAATCCGGAATATACGCTCTTGTAAAACGGGTAGTAACCGTGGCGCAGATAATCACCGAACAACGGCAGTATCTTGATTCCGTTTGAAAGTATATTCTCGGCAATCTGGCGATGACTGCTCAAAAGAGAGTCAAGAGGAATCGGGTCTATTTCAGCAAGTCCCTCATAGAGCAGGTATTCACGGAAAGACATCCCGTGAAGAGTGTACGGCAATTGCCTGCGCGACAGGTCGGCCGCCCCGCTGTCGATTTTGAGCATCGACGAGCCCGTATAGACGATGTGAAGCCCCGGATAATCGTCGTTGATGTTTTTGATCAACGCCTTCCAGTTCGGGAAATAGTGAACCTCGTCAAGGAACAGATGCGTACCGCCGTGCGTGTAATGATACTCGATCAAGTCGTTTATGGAATGAGTCTCGAACCACAGGTTGTCAAGAGAAACGTATAGCGCCTTGTCCTTGTCCGTAAATGACTCTTTTATGTGCTGGAGCAGCATCGTGGTCTTCCCAGTGCCTTTCGCCCCCTTTATGGCTATGAGATCATCGCGCCAGTCTATCTTGTCAATCAGATAGCGACTGAATCCTTCCGGCGTGCTCTGAAGCCGCCTGTCATAAATTCTCAGAATTTCATCAAGTCCTTCCATAACCTCTGAACGCTCATTACGGCGCAAAGTTACGAAAATAATGTTTGCAAACACTAAATTTTGGCGATTTTTAGTATCTGTAAACACTAAATTGGTCTTACAAAAGTCCTTTGCCTTGAAAATCATTGATCCGAGATCCTATGGCATCATTCTGCGGATATCTGCGCACTTTTCCTGAAAAACTATGACATTCCCGTTGATAATACGCACAAAGACACTATCTTTGCCCGACAGATAAGCAGAAAGTTTATCAGAACATATATTTTAGCGTTTGCTATTATTCGTATACTCTGAAATTTGGCGATTTTAAAGTCTATAGGCGAATAAGTTCAGCGAATGTCTATGCTCGCGGGCATAGACAGAACTTATTCTATAGACAGGTTCGCCAAAACCTCAGAGTATGATAGGGGCTGTCTGTGCCCTTGTCGTATTCCGAGGTTTTGCGCCGGCCTGACGGATAGTGCAGACATCTAACATATTTTGCACTATGCCTACGATAGAACGGTATGTCTTTTCCGGCCACGAGTCATTCCCCTGCAAGACATTGTGGCTCAAAAAGGGATACGACTTTTTTGACGGTGACAACAACTTCAACGCGGCCGACGCAGTTGTCAGACTTGGAGTCGGCAAGAATATGGTGGCATCCATCCGGTATTGGATGAAAGCTTTCGGGCTGGTGAGGCACGACCGCCTGACGGAAACCGCAAAGTTCATATTCGCTGACGGCACGGGCGCGGATCCATATATCGAGGATCTCGGAACTCTCTGGCTGCTGCACTATCTTCTGGTCAGCACACGCGAAGCGACACTCTACAATCTGCTGTTCACTTCATTTCAGCGTGAGCGGCGAGTGTTTGAACGCCAGCACGTCATCTCCTTCGTGAAAAGGAATATGGCCGAAAACGGGAAGTTGAAGCTGTATAATGAAAACACCGTCAAGAAAGATGTCGCCGTCCTGCTTCAGAATTATGTCAGACCGATGAACGCGCAGGCGATGGAGGACTACTCTATGC
>CAVIXF010000331.1:0-2062 GCA_963646585.1 Candidatus Gastranaerophilales bacterium HUM_1
AGAGCACGACACTCTTAATGTTGGGGTCTAGGGTTCGAGCCCCTAAGGGAGCACAAAATAACAGCATAACTTGCTTTGTTGTAGTAATTCCGGTTCTTGCGCCAGTCGCGTCGCAGAACCGGAATTGCTTTTTTCTCGTCACCTGTCTACTTGACCCCGTCCGCGCAGGCCGGGGGCAAGCTCTCCGCCGCGTCGCCGGTCATCTTCAGTAGAATCTCGCCGTAGCTCGCGGCTTTCGCCGGGCCTATGCCGCTGACGGCCAGAAGCTGCTCCATCGTGCGTGGCTTGAGCGCCGCTATGTTGTCCAGAACCTTGTTGGAGAAGATGTGGAACGCCGGGACGTTTAGCTCGCGGGCTTTTTCGAGCCGCCAGACTTTCAGGGCGGCGAGGACGCGGAGCGAGTCGGCGTCCATTTCGCAGTCCGCGTCCGCCGACAGCTTCGCCGCCGGTCTCTGCGGCCTTTGCCGGGCCGGGCCGCCTGTCTGCGCCGTCGAGACATTCCCCGCTGCCGTCGCGCCATTCCCTGCCGACGGAGAGCCGGAGACGCCGGCCTTCGGCTGTGTCCTGGCCGGAGCGGCGCCCTGACTTCCGACCGGAGCCGTGCCCTGACTTCTGACCGGAGCAGTGTCGTGGCTGCGGTCGTAGTCGAACGGAGAGTAGTTGAGGGCGAACGCGAGCTTTTCAGGGTCGGAAGTGCGGGAACGGAGATATTCCTCCACGACATTGTCAGTGATGAACGCCGAATTGCCCAGCGGGGAGCTGAGCACCAGACCTTCCAGAGAGCGGCAGCGGCTCAGCGCCACGTATGCCTGTCCCGGGGAGAAGGCGGCGCGTGCGTCGATGACGGCGCGGTCGAAAGTGAGGCCCTGGCTCTTGTGGATGGTGATGGCCCAGGCCGGGCGGACAGGGTACTGGCGGAATCGTCCCACCGTGGTCGCCTCAATCGTCTCGCCGTCCCCCTCGCCGGTCATCTGGTAGCGTATGTTCTCCCACTCCATCTGCTCCACGTCGACAACCGCTCCGGAGTCCGCGATTCTGACCCTGATCTTGTCCCTGCCGATGGAGCAGACCTCGCCGAGAGTGCCGTTGATGAACTTCTTGTCCGGGTCGTTCTTGATGAACATCACCTGCGCGCCCGTCTTGAGGACGAGCTGCGCCGCAGTCGGGAACGACTCCGGAGGGAACGTCCCGCTCACGCGGGCGTTGAAGACGAACTCGTCGCCGCCCAGCCGTCCCATCTCCGCGTCGTTGACGTTCTGCACCATACGGTTGTGGGTGACGAGGCGGACATAGTTGTCCTCAGTCCGGGGGGAGAATCCCGGAATGTAGCGCGAGTTCAGTCTCGCGAGGTCATCGTCGGTGAGCTTCCCGACTCTCGCCCTGTTGAGGAGCTCGACGAAGAGGGCGTCGCTCTGGCGGTAAACCTGCTTGAGTTCCAGGACGCTGTAATCCAGTTTCCGGAGGGCTTGGCTCTCGAAGAAATAGAGGGACGGGTAGTGCCGGCGCAGCAGCTCCGCCTCCTCCCCCTGTGCGATCGGCGGCAGCTGCTGAAGGTCCCCTATCATAAGGAGCTGCACCCCGCCGAACGGGAGGTAGCTGCGGCGTATGCGCCTGAGCTCCGCGTCGATATGGTCGAGAAGGTCGGCTCTGACCATCGAGATCTCGTCGATTATCAGAAGTTCGAGTTTCCGTATGAGGTCAAGCTTCGCCTTGCGGAGAAAGTGCTGCGACTGCGGAGTGACGACTCCGGGCAGATACGCCCCGATTCCGAACTGGAAGAAGGAGTGTATGGTCATAGCCCCGGCATTCACGGCGGCGACCCCGGTGGGCGCGAGGACGATGTGGCGTTTGCGCGTATGCCGCACGACGTCCCGCAGAAAAGTCGTCTTTCCCGTGCCGGCCTTCCCCGTGAGGAAGAGACTGTGCCAGGTTCTCTCCACAATGTGCCTCGCGAGGCATATCTCCTTGTTCTCCGTTGTTTCCATCCGTTTCACATATTTCTACAGACCCTGTCTTCCGGACCGCCTCGGAAGGCGCGGCCCGTATTCCGGTATATCGCAGC
>CAVIXF010000332.1:0-2055 GCA_963646585.1 Candidatus Gastranaerophilales bacterium HUM_1
CGGAGCGTCGATTCTGCGCGTCCACGATGTCGCCGAGGCCGTGTCACTTAACATTGAGTCGCCTTTAAAAAGTGTATTTTACGAGGCCGCAGCCCAACAGCGGGCGACGGCTATGTCAAAAAAGTGAAGTTTCAGATGTCCGAAAGTCTGTTTCATACTCGATGCGAGACGGAGAATGGCCGCAAGCGGGCCGTTCTGGCCTCCGGCAGGCCCATCCGGGGTCATTCTGCCCTGGAAGAGCACGAGTCTCCGCAGATTTATCCACATACATCTGGCAAGCGCCCACAGCTCGTGCTTCCGCCTGCCTCTGTAGCGGGTCTTGTTGTTCCTTGTGTGGAAGCAGAGCTGGAAGATGGAGGCCTCCACGTTGTTCCGCTTGCTCTTCTCCTCCGGCGGGATGTCCTCCATCAGCCTTCTCGAGCGCATGGACTCCAGCTGTTTCGGGAGGAAGTAGCGCCACTTGTACCTGCTCTCCTTCTTGGGATATGGGATGCGGAGCGCACCGCCCCCGGTCATCTTCGCCTCATAGACCTCTCCGGTCTGCGTGTCCGTTATTCTCGCCGTGCCATCCCCGCCTTCGTCAATCCGGTATCTGGACTGACGGCCCTGGAGGCCGGTGAACACGCCGTTCACCTCAAGCGCACGGTTGCCGGCGCTCTGGTAGGCCCCGTCGCTGTAGACGGTCTCCACCTTGTCGCCGGTCGCGGCCTCGCTCTTCGCGATGGCCTCCCCGTAGAACGCGTTGTCCGCGGCGGTCGCGCCCTTCACCTGAACGCCGGTGATGAGGTCGGGCGCGTCCCCCTTCTGGCCGGCGGTCTCGGTGATGTTCACGGCGTAGCCCTTCACTTTCTGCTGCCCCTTCTGCCGGTATTCCGCGTCCGGGTCGTTCGGGTTCTGGACGCTGCCGGCCGCGATCTGCCTCCTGTCTCGGGGCGTGACCGCGCCGTGCTCGACGACGTACTGCTCCTCGAACACCCGCTTCAGGAGACCGTCCTGAGCCTTGACCCTCACCAGGACGGCGTAGATGACGCGCCCGAGCCCCACGAGCTTGCGCTGTATGGCTTCGGAGTCGCTCCTGTAGACGGTCTGCTTCGCGTCCTCCTCCAGCCAGGGACGCACCTTCCGCCTGAGGGCGGGGTTCAGGCGGTCTTCGTATTGGCCTATCTCCTGAAGGAAGGTCTTGTGTATGAGTTCGTATCTTGGATACCACGCGATGTTGCTCCCGATGAGCTTGCTGTCCATCCGGACGGCGCGGCCGCCGATCTTGAACTTGGCCGCCTGCAGGCCGGTCAGACGGCTGAAGCAGGTCTCCATCAGGTTCTCGCCCGTGCGGTCGGCGTATTCGCAGATGCGGCGGCGGAAGCAGTAGTAGGTGTCGATGGACGGAGCCTCGTCGTGCATCTGGAGGCCCAGCGCCCTGCGCGTCAGAAGGTCGTAGTCGCACTTCTCCATAAGCTCCTCGTCGGAGCAGCCGAACCCCTCCTTGAGGGCCATCATCGCGACCAGACGGCGGACGGACGCCGTGGGCGCGCCCATAACCCCCTCCTTGAACAGAGGACGGAACACATTCTCGTCCACCTGCGCCGTCACGAGCGAGTGGAACTGGTTGAACCAGGACTTCGGGTCGTCGAACTTCTTGGCCGCCCTCTTGCCCATAAAGTCAACAGGGTTCTCGAACAGGGACATCTGCGCGTCGGTATCGGTCTCTCTAAACATATCAACTTGCTTTGTTATTATGCTGCAAGTTAGTAATAATAAATGAATTATGCAACATCTGAAGCCCCCAAGGGGCGATTTTTCAGACTTTTTTCATTGCCGTCCGTCAAGTCCTTCGGCGGGTGGGCAGAGGCGGATGGTGAAGGACGGACTTTTTAAAGTGGACTCATTATTTTTTATGACCTCAAGTTTAAGTCACACGTTTCCGACATCAGAGACCGAAGATCCGGGATTATGCTGCGGCGACATTATGCTTGCGGTGCATAACGCGCCTTTACTGTTGTCACAAAGAGAAATGCGTCATCCGTCAGGTCCTGTCAGTGCCGGATTGCGATGCGG
>CAVIXF010000333.1:0-2030 GCA_963646585.1 Candidatus Gastranaerophilales bacterium HUM_1
ATTACAGACAGCATAAGAAACAAAAGTTTAATTCCACACAATCAGATACGCTCCTCGACTCCGCGGAAATGGACATTCAGCTCGTGGAGATGCTCCAGCAATGTGCCGAGAGGAGTGCCTTGGGTCATCTTGGCAAACGCGTTGACATCCTTCGGAAAGCACTTGCCGCCATAACCGAACTTCCCGTCCGGCCCCGGGACATAAGTGTGAGTGTCGTTGATGTATCCGGAAAGAAGAATTCCGGTATGCACTTTTCTCCAGTCCGCGCCCTTCTGCTCGCAATATTCCCGGCAGGCGTTGAAATAAGTCACCTTATATGCGCCGAAAACATTGTGCATATACTTGGTGAGTTCCGCCTCCAGCGGACTCATCACAGTAAACTTCTTGCCGACGAAAATCCTGGTCAGAAGCTCATACGCCCCGGTGAACACCATCGTCTGTCTCCGGAAATCCTCAAGGTAGGTACGTTCCGTAAGGAACTCCGGCATATAGCAAACCTGATGGCCGGTCTCACGGGAAAGCATCTCGCTCGTCCCCGGCAGAATCGTGGTTCTCACGAATACCGGGACATCCGGCAGACCGGAGATAATCTCTTTCATAAGGGTCAAATCCTGTGTTCCGTCGTCTTCAGTAGGCACGTGAATCTGCAGGAAGGCTATGTCAATCTCATTCAGATCATCATTATATCCCTTTGGCGGGTCGCTGATGAAGAGCTGGCAATCAGGATTGTTGTGTTCCAGCCAATCTTTAAGGGCTCCTCCGACGAAGCCGCATCCGATAATTCCGATTTTAATCATTTTTATGAAATAGTGAAGTCTTTTTCAGTTCTATGGACAAAGAGCTGCCATAATCTCCATATTTGTCTGATACGGAAACAGCATAACAAGATGTGCCCTTGTCGGCAAGAAGTCCCGCGAACTCCTCTTCGTATATTGCACGCCCGATATAGTACATAAACTACTCAGAATTATTCTTAGGCGCGTCGTGTCCGACAATCCGTTTTTTGACGACTCCATATAACGGCCCCAACAGCATTTTCGCCAATTCCACCATCGTCCAACGGCAATGGCGAAAAGTTCGATATTTCCAGCTCTTGACGATTCTCACAGGTTCATCTGATGAAGAATTATTATGGATGACATATCGCCCTTTAATTATTCCGCCTTTATATTTCCTGACTTTTGTGGTCGGCTCGGATGTGTATATTGTTGTAATCCCGGCTTCTATGGCCGCTGACAACACCTTGTCAGAACAAGCCCCATTCGGGATTGATGCGACATCAGTCTTCTTGCCGGTTATCGATTCCAAAATGCGAGAAGAAGTCTCCCATTCTTCAAATATGTCTCCCGCAGAAAAAGATGTGATATCGCGAGGATGCGTATGGGAGTGTGAACCAATGATATGCCCCCCCCGGTTATGCAATTCCCGTATTTGTTCCTTTGTAAGAAACCCCGGAGTATCAATATACGCAGTCGCAATAAAAAAGACGCCTTTACGCCCATACTTCTCCAGCAAAGGAGCAATTTCTGTGTAGAAAGACACGCCCCCGTCATCAAAGGTCAAGACGACATCCTCCCCTTTCAGCTTTTTAAGATGCTCTTCAAGAAGGTTACAGTCAACTTTATATTGAAAGGCGCCTTCATTTTGAAATCCGCTCGACAGATTGTCTTTTGTGACGACATCGTGATACATCAACGCAACTACAGCCATAGAAACTTACAAATGACAGTTATACATATCCGAAATTGCACTCATCTTTTCCTCGGGAAGTCCTCAATGCTGAACTTTTCTCCCAACATAGAGCCGTCAAGACAGATGGCGGATACACCCTGCTTTCCGGCGAGACCGCACAGGCTCCTCAAAGACAGCTATTTCATAATCGCCTCTCTGATGCAGTCCACGATGTAGCGGACATCATCGTCGGAGACCATAGGCCCCGAAGGAAGACAGAAGCCGGTCTTAAAGAGTTCCTCCTCAACCCCGTTCGTATAAACTGAAGCATCGGAATATACCGGCTGCCTGTGCATAGG
>CAVIXF010000334.1:0-2022 GCA_963646585.1 Candidatus Gastranaerophilales bacterium HUM_1
TTTGCGAAGGGAGGGGATGTGGCGATAGGGCAAACGGAGCACCACTTCCCCTGTAAAGGGGACGGGAGGGGTTAATAAAAAGCGAAGGCGCAAAAGCGCCGTGCGCAGTTTGCGAAGGGAGGGGATGTGTTGATAGGGCAAATGGAGCACCACTTCCCCTGTATAGGGGACGGGAGGGGTCAATATAATAATGGGGAGGGGTTAATATAATAATGGGAAGGGTTATTAATAAAAATGCGGGCCGGTTCGGAGGGTGATTATGGAGATGGGGTCAGAATAGATAAAGGCCAGATATAAGAGAAACATAATGGAATAGGGTTAGATATGGAATGGTTGGATAATCTCGTGACGGGCCAGGGCGTGGCGCACTCGATAGTGATGATAGCCCTGACCATCACCGCCGGTCTCCTCTGCGACCGGATCAAAATCAGAGGGGTGAAACTCGGAGTCACCTGGATTCTCTTCATAGGCATATTCCTCGGTCAGATGGGATTCAACCTCGACCCGGTGACCTGCCACTTCGTCAAGGAGTTCGGCCTCATCCTCTTCGTCTACTCGATAGGCCTTGAGGTCGGCCCGCATTTCTTCTCGTCGTTCAAGAGCGGGGGAGTCACCCTCAATCTGCTCGCGACCGCGATAGTCCTGCTGGGCACCGTCACCGCCTGGCTCATCCACGTCGTGACGGGCGAGGACCTCTTCGCGATGACGGGCGTGCTCTACGGCGCCGTCACCAACACCCCGGGTCTCGGAGCGGCGCAGCAGACCTTCTCCGACCTCAACGACGGGCTCAACAACGCCACCTTCGCCTGCGGATACGCCGTCGGATACCCTATGGGAGTTATGGGCATAATCCTCAGCATCATATTCATAAGGATACTCTTCCGCATCGACCTCGCCGGCGAGCAGAAGCCCGAAGTCAAGATCGACCGCAAGGCCAACGCCGCTCTGGCGCAGAAGATCACCGCCCCGGACGTCGGGCCCGTGTTCCTCGGAATTATGCTCGGAGTGCTTCTCGGCTCGATTCCGATTTTCTTCCCGGGGATGTCCGTGCCGGTGAAGCTCGGTCTCGCGGGCGGCCCGCTCATCGTCTCCATCCTCATCTCCTCGTTCAGCGCGAGAATCGGGCTGAAGACGGGAATATCTCCGTCCGCCAATATGATGATGCGCCAGGTCGGAATCTGCCTCTTCATCGCCGCCGTCGGCATCAGCGCGGGTGACGGATTCGTCCAGACCATTATGGACGGGGGCTATCGCTGGATTCTCTACGCCTTCATCATCTCAACCCTTCCGCTGATAATAGTCGCGGCCTTCGCCCGCATAGTCCTGCATCTCAACTACTTCTCGATCATAGGGATGATTTCCGGGGCGACCACCGACCCGCCTGCGCTCGCCTACAGCAACTCAATCTGCGAAAGCGACGAGGCCGCCGTGGCCTATTCCACCGTCTATCCTCTGTCGATGTTCCTGCGAATCCTCGCCGCCCAGGTGCTGGTGCTGCTGGCGTAAGGAAGAATCGTGAAATATCATAAAAGGTCTGACTGAAAGCACTTCAGCCAGACCTTTTCGTAAAAGTTATGTAGCTGAACGGAGTAAACGGATGCAGTGCAAGGCTTGCGACGACCCCGACACCGGAGCAACCTTGGGGTTGTGAGGATTCGGGGGAGGAGCGTAACGAAGCAATGCGCCGTTTAATCCGTTCAGGCGGTCATTATAAACTTTACAAGATACCACGAATATCCCGCATAGCAGAGCAGCATAGCCGCGCCTCCCAGGCGGGAAATCCGTCCTCTGAATCCGAACAGCAGCGGGATCACCGCCGCCGCAATCATAACAGCGTAGTCCACATATCCGATGTTCCCCGTCGTCAGCGGAGTGATGAGCGAAGCCACGCCCAGAATCGCCGAGATGTTGAAGATGTTCGACCCGATGATGTTTCCGAGCGCCATATCCGTATCCTTCTTCACCGCAGCGGCGATCGAGGCCGCGAGCTCCGGCAGGGAAGTTCCGCAGGCGAGCAGTGTG
>CAVIXF010000335.1:0-2022 GCA_963646585.1 Candidatus Gastranaerophilales bacterium HUM_1
GATTTTTCAATTATTTTCGAGTATAGATTTCTTTTTGAAGATGGAGTGTACTGGACGTACACGACTGATGAGAAAAGGAATATAGACCGAAAAGAATGAGAAAGATGATGCAGGTTACTTTTTGAAAGTTTCTCTTACCAGCTTGCCTTCTTCACGCCCGGGATGAGGCCGTTGCTCGCCATCTCGCGGAACTGGATACGGCTGATGCCGAACATCCTCATATAACCTTTCGGTCTTCCGGTGAGAGAGCAGCGGTTGTGCAGGCGGCAGGGGCTTGAGTTCTTCGGGAGCTTGTCAAGGGCAGCCCAGTCTCCGGCCTCTTTGAGAGCCTTTCTCTTCTCGGCGTATTTAGCAACCAATTTCGCGCGTTTAACTTCGCGGGCTTTCATTGATTCTTTTGCCATCTTATAAATCTTTATTTGTTATTTTTCTTGAAAGGCAGGCCGAATGCGGCGAGAAGCGCGTGAGCCTCCTCGTCGGTCTTCGCCGTGGTGACGAAAGTGATCTCCATTCCGAGAATCTTCACGATCTTGTCGATGTCGATTTCCGGGAATATGATCTGCTCCTTGATTCCGAGCGTGTAGTTTCCTCTTCCGTCCATCTTCTCGGAGATTCCGTTGAAGTCGCGGATACGCGGAAGGGAGATGCGGATGAGCCTCTCAAGGAACTCGTACATCTTCACGTTGCGGAGAGTGACCTTGGTTCCGATAGGCATTCCCTTGCGAAGTTTGAAGTTGGAGATGTCCTTCCTTGACTCGGTGACGATTGCCTTCTGACCGGTAATCGCCGAAAGCTCCTGCTGTGCGACCTCGACAAGCTTCTTGTCTGCGGTTGCGGAGCCGACGCCCTCGTTGATGGTGATCTTCACGAGCTTAGGAACCTGCATCACCGTGGTGTAGCCGAACTGCTTCGTGAGCTTCGCTACGATTTCTTCCTTATAGAGCTTCTTGAGCGCCGGGACATATCCCGCAGGAACTGTCTGCGCTGCCGGAGCGGCTGTCTGTTTCTTTGCTGCCATTACTTAATCTCCTCTCCTGATTTTTTGGAAACGCGTACCTTCTTGCCATCTTCCTTGATCTTGAAGCCCACCCTTGTAGGGCCGCCCTTCGCAGGGTCGACGAGCTGAAGGTTGGAGATGTGGATTCCCGCTTCCTGTTTAACAATACCTCCCTGAGGATTCTTTGCGTTCGGTTTCGTATGCTTTGACACGATGTTGATGCCCTCGACGATAGCGCGGTTCTTGTCCGTGATTATCTGAAGCACCTTGCCGGTCTTTCCCTTGTCGTTGCCGGCGTTCACATAGACGGTGTCACCTTTTTTAATTCTGTTCATAATGCTAAATCAATTAGAGGACCTCCGGCGCCAGTGAAACGATTTTCATATAGTTCTCGCGAAGCTCCCTCGCGACAGGCCCGAAGATACGCGTTCCGCGGACCTCGCCCTGATTGTTGAGAAGGACGCAAGCATTGTCGTCGAAACGGATGTATGAACCGTCCGGACGGCGGATTTCTTTCTTTGTACGGACAACGACAGCCTTTGAAACCGATCCCTTCTTCGCGTCGCCGCCAGGGATGGCGCTCTTGACTGCGACGACTATCTTGTCGCCCACTTTTGCATAGCGGTGGCGGGTACCCCCCAGAACACGGATGCAAAGAACCTCCTTCGCTCCGCTGTTGTCAGCCACCTGTAAACGTGATTCCTGCTGTATCATTGCTACTTGACTTTTTCTACGATTTCAACTAATCTCCAGTTCTTCGTCTTGCTGAGAGGACGGGTTTCCATAATGAGGACGGTGTCCCCGACGCTGCACTCGTTCTTCTCGTCGTGAGCGACGAACTTGGTGGTCTTCTTGACGAACTTGCCGTACATAGGATGCATTTCCTTGGTCTTCACTGCGACTACGATGGATTTGTCCATCTTGTTGCTGACCACGACGCCTATTCTTTCCTTACGAAGATTTCTTTCCATAAGAGTTCAAATTTAATTCTGTTTCTCCTTCTCGGCGAGGACGAACATCATACG
>CAVIXF010000336.1:0-2019 GCA_963646585.1 Candidatus Gastranaerophilales bacterium HUM_1
GGGCATATAACCTGAACTATTTTGATTATCTCAATCAGCCGGGTATGTCCGAAGCGGAGGGCATCAGTTGGATGGATAGTTTTATTGATTCTCTTCCCACCAACCGCATCGGTCTCGACCCTTATCCGACGGCTTTGAGGATTGAGAACTGGATTAAGTTTTTCTGCCGGTATCCCGAGGCTGCTTCATCTCAAAGACTGGATTCCATGTATTCGCAGTACTGTTTTTTGCAACATTCCCTTGAAAAGCATCTGCTCGGAAATCACCTGTTGGAAGACTATTTTTCGTTATATATTGCCAGTCTGTTCTTTTCTGACAATAAGTATCATAAAAGGGTTTCGTCTTGGCTTCTCTCTGAACTTTCTGAAGAAATACTGTCTGACGGCGGGCATTTCGAGCAGTCCCCGATGTATCATTGCATACTTCTTGACCGACTTCTGGATTGCATAAATGCAAAGATGACTTGCGTCGGGACAGATTCGCACCTGTCATCCTTACGAGACTACGCTTCCCGGATGCTTGGCTATCTTGAGGCAATCTGTTTCGCTGGCGGCTCTTATCCGCTCTTTAATGACTCGGCGCTTGGAATTGCGCCTCGTCCTTGTGAACTTTTTGATTATGCCCGTAGGCTTGGTCTTGAATGGAACAGGCAAACCGTTCTTGGCGCGTCAGGGTATAGAAAACTCGGGGATGGCCGGGTTGAGGCGGTCATCGATGTCGGGGAAATCACGGCTACATATCAGCCGGGGCACTCCCACGCCGATGTCCTGAACTACGAGCTTCACATTGGTGGGATGCCGTTTATTGTGGACACCGGCATTTCAACATATAACAAGACTCCTCGCCGCCAGGCGGAGCGCTCCACGAAAGCGCACAATTGCATTACTGTGGAAGACCGCGACTGCGCGGAGGTCTGGGGAGGTTTCAGGGTTGCCGGCCGCTATCGCGTCCAATTGACGGACGACGCCCCGACAGGAGTTTCCGCCATTGTCAGATGCTGTGACGGGGAGTCTTATTCGAGGCGTTTCTCTATCTCGGGCGGAGTGTTCTGCGTTGAGGACTCGTTGCGTGGTGATAAATCCGGTAATGGCGGTGTCAGCCGCCTTCATCTCGCTCCGGAGGTGAAAGTTCTCGAGATGGCGGAGTCGGGAGATGCGACGGTGGTCTCCACTACTTTAGGGAAGATTACGGTGCGCGGCGCAAGCGGCATCAAGGTGGAGCCTTGCGAGGTTTCTCGGGAATATAATCGCTTGTTGCCGTCGGCTTGCATCGAGATGGCTTTTGGCGGACATCTGAGATATTCTATCGGACAATGAAAATTCTTTTTTTGACAGACAATTTCCCTCCGGAGGTCAACGCTCCGGCCAGCCGGACTTATGACCATTGCAAGGAATGGGTGAAGGAGGGACAGGAGGTGACGGTTATAACCTGCGCACCCAATTTCCCCCAGGGTAGAGTGTATCAGGGCTACAGGAACAAGCTATATCAGATGGAATTGATGGACGGAATACGGGTCATTCGCGTCTGGAGCTATATGGTTCCGAACAAAGGTTTCCTGAAAAGGACATTGGATTACATCAGTTTCTCCGTGTCCTCTTTTGTGGCCGGTCTTTTCGTGAAAACGGATCTGATAATTGCGACATCTCCGCAGTTTTTTACGGCTTTGTCAGGGCGTGCGTTGCATTTTTGGAAAAGGAAGCCTTGGGTGATGGAGGTACGGGACCTATGGCCGGAAAGTATCAAGACCGTCGGAGCGGTGAAGAGTGACTGGCTCATCAAGTATTTCGAGTGGCAGGAGATGCGGTGCTACCGTTCAGCCTCCAAAATCATTGTTGTCACCGATTCTTTCAAAGACATCCTGTCGGGCAGAGGTGTCGTTTCAGATAAAATCTCAATTATCAAAAATGGAGTGGACAGATCGTTATTCCATCCTCTGTGTAAGGATATTAATATATTGAATATTAATAATTTAATAGGGGGGGGGCAGACCGTCGTCGGTTACATCGGCACGTTTGGTCT
>CAVIXF010000337.1:0-2017 GCA_963646585.1 Candidatus Gastranaerophilales bacterium HUM_1
GCGCGGGTCATCTCAATCCTGTTTGTCAGCCGCAGCTCCGTCCTGCCGCCCTCCGGAGCGGTCTCAGTCTTAGAGCATCCCGCAATGACGAGAGCCGCCGATGCGGCGATCGTCAGAAACGACACGCAGGTTCCGTAGTAAGGATTCTTTATCATCTTTTTTGCTATTTTCTATGTTTTGTAGATATGCTGGATATTGTCGGTTAATATTCCAGATATTTTTGCGGTGGGCAGATTGTCTTAAATGGGTGCAATGCAAGGCTTGCGACGAAGATAAAACCGCAGCAACCTTTCGGTTGTGAGGATTTTATCAAGGAGCGTAACGAAGCAATGCGCCTTTTAGCGGCGCGTGGGGGCAGAATGTCATAAAAGGATGCAGTGCAAGGCTTGCGACGAAGATAAAACCGCAGCAACCTTTCGGTTGTGAGGATTTTATCGAGAAGTATAACGCAGCAGTGTGCCCGTTTAAGACAATCTGCTACATTACTGCATCTGTGGCTGTGCCAACAACCTCAGCCCAGGCCTTGATCTCCGCCTCGCCGGCGCTGAGCCCGGTCTTGCGCACCGTCACAGGGAAGATGTAGTTGTTCCCCTCTTCAAGAGCGGTACGGACAAGACTGGCCTTGTAGGTTTCCCCGTCGACAACCACCTCCAGAGCGATTTTCCCGTCCGCTATGCTCTGCGGGAAGAGCACCACAGGCGCGGTCAGATAAGCTTTGTCGGTCGCCGCCGGGCCGTCCAGAGCAATCGTCAGATCCTCCGCAGCGGTCTCCGCATCTGCCTCGGCCACGCCAGTCTCCGTGTTGAACGTGCCGCTCAGGTGCAGCCCTTTCAGAGTGTAGGAGCTGAGCTTGCCCGCAAACGAGATGTCGTCGCCCTCGATGAATCGGATGCTGATCTGGCTCATCTTGTGGCGGAAGGAGTTGTCCTCGCCGCCGGCGGCCGTCTTGTCGGTGAACGCCACGACAGGGGCGGTCTTGTCCGCCGTGGCTCCGGATGCATAGAGGAAGTCTATGAGCGGCTGGGCTTCGGCGGTCTGGTTTTCCGCCTTGGTCACGGCGCTTATTGTCCCGGCGGAGATGTCGGCAGCGTCGGCGAACGGGTAGTAGGCGTTGAACGTCACCGTTTCCGCACTCTGGAAATATATCACCTTCCCGACCGGTCTGAAGCCGCTTCCGTCCCATTCGTAGGGGATGTTCGTATAGTTCGTCTTGGTCCCGGCCACCGTGGAGATGCCTATGGCGTCATTCGCCGCCCAGGAGCTTCCGGCGGCTTTGGTCTCCACTCCGCCGATTTCCGTGCTGATTTCCGCCGCCACAGTCCCGTCTTCGGGAACCGGGCCTTGGTTGTTCCTGTCATAGCCGCTTTTGTTGCAGGCTGCAAGGGCGAGCGCCGTTATGGCCGCCGCTGCAAGATATGTCTTTGTGTTCATAGTCATTTTTTACTTATTAAATGATAGTGCTACCTGGCGTTGCTGTATCATCATCCGGCATTTTCGCGTCGGCGTCACCTCCTGCGACCGTCTCCCAGTCGACAATCTGCGGAACTCCAAGGACGAGCCCCGTGCTCCGTATCGTGACGGTGAAAGTGTAGTGCTTCCCGGCTTCCAGAGCGTCCGCGAACGAGAGTTTCGCGTTGTAAGTCTGGCCGTTGAACTTCACTTCGAGGTTCAATGCTTTGTCTGTCAGCGGCTGCGGCAGAAGGATGAGCGGCGTGGCTGCGAGTTCCGCCACCTCCGCCCCGGAAACTGTCATCGTGAGATTTTCCGGAACGGACTCGATCCCGAACCCGATTTCTCCCGTGACGGCGTTGAAGTCGCCCTTTGTCACGAGAAAGCCGATTGTATATGCTTGAAGGTTAGAAAGGTTGTCGATGCCGTCGCCAGCCTTGAAGGTGAGCGTGAGCTTGCTCAGCTGATGGGTGAAGGCGTTGTCGTCGGTGTATGAGACGGTCGGCGAACTGACATCGGTGCTTGCGGTGGCGAAGAGGATGTCATTGAGTCTCCAGCCGTCCAAGGC
>CAVIXF010000338.1:0-2012 GCA_963646585.1 Candidatus Gastranaerophilales bacterium HUM_1
GCTGGTCGTTCCGGAAATAAACGGAGACGTGCTTGAAGAGGGGGATATGATCATAGCGAACCCCAACTGTTCGACGATACAGATGCTGATAGCCGTCGCTCCGCTTCACTACAAATACGGAATACGGCGCATCGTAGTCTCGACATATCAGTCCGTCACGGGTACGGGCTACAAGGCCGTGAACCAGATGAAAGCCGAGCGCGGGGGCGCGAAATGGGGGGAGTATCCGGCGGTATATCCCTGTCCGATAGACCTCAACATACTTCCGCATATCGATTCATTCCTCGACAACGGCTACACGAAGGAGGAGATGAAGATGGTGAACGAGACGCACAAGATTCTCGACCCGGCGATCCGGGTCACAGCTACGACTGTGCGCGTGCCGGTGATGGGCGGGCATTCCGAATCCATAAATCTGGAACTGGAGAAGCCGTTCGAGCTTGAGGATGTGAGGGCTGCGATTGCCGCGTTCCCGGGGGCGGTGGTCGAGGATGACCCTGCGCACAACATCTATCCGATGCCGATGAACGCCTTCGGGAAGGACGAGGTCTTTGTCGGGAGAATCCGCCGCGACGAGTCGGTGGAGAACGGGCTGAATCTGTGGTGCGTGTCGGACAACATCCGCAAGGGCGCGGCCACCAACGCGGTTCAGATAGCCGAGCTGCTGTTGAATAAGGGGTATATAAGATAATTCAAATTCCCAAAGTGCGAAACTTGGCAAGGGCTTCTTCCCGTCGTCTATAAGGCCGTGAAAGCTACAAGGCGCAAAAGCGCCGTGCGCAGTTTGCGAAGGAAGGGTATGTGCGGATGGGGCAAACGGAGCACGACTTCCCCTGCAGAGGGGACGGGAGGGGTCAATAAAAGAAAAGTGCGTGGGCTTTGAAAGATTGAAGAGAGAGATAAGAGAGAGATAAGTTAAAGTATTAAAGTAGTATAGGTTGGATTATGTTCAGTAAGGAAATATATGTGAACCGGCGGGCGGAACTGCTGCGCCGGATGAAGGGCGAGAGCGGCATCGCCGTGTTTCTGGGAAATGTCGAGGCTCCGGCGAATTACAGGGGAAATGACTACAAGTTCCGTCAGGACAGCACCTTCCTCTATTTCTGGGGGATTGACGAGCCGGGATTTGCGGCTGTGCTCGACCTTGAGACGGGCGCGGAGACGCTGTATGCCGACGATGTTGACATTGACGACATCGTGTGGATGGGACCCCAGCCTTCCGTGCGCTCGAAAGCGGAGCTGATCGGCATAGGGGAGAACGCCGGAAGCACTCCGGACGGAGTGTCAGCCCCTTACGGGAAGTTCTTCGAGGCTCTCGCGGCGGCGATGGCTGCCGGACGGCGCGTCCATTTCACGCCTCAGTCACGCTACTACAACCAGATGCGCATCGCCGCCGTTCTCGGACTCGCTCCGGAAGTTGTCGGCAGCCGTCAGCTTGACGGAGACTCGGCCGCGTCAAAGGCGCTCGTGAGGGCGATTGTCTCAATGCGCATCGTGAAACAGGACTGTGAGATAGATGCTATCGACAACGCCTGTGACCTCGGAGTGGAGATGCATACCGTCGCCCGCGAGGGATGCCGTCCGGGCGTGGTCGAACAGGAAATCGTCGGCCGGATGGAGGGCGTGACCCTCTCGAAGGGCTGGGGCGTGTCCTTCACGACCATCCTCTCCCAGAACGGCGAGACCCTGCACAACCACAGCCACCACCAGACAATCACTCCGGGTCGTCTTCTCGTGGTCGATGCCGGCGCCGAGAGCAACATCCACTACGCCTCCGACTTCACGCGCACCTACCCTTGCTCCGGGAAGTTCACCGCGCAGCAGAAGGAGATCTACGACCTCGTCCACTCCTGCAACGAGTTCGCGTTCTCGATGGTGCGTCCGGGCATAAGCTACCGCGAGGTTCACATCGCCACGGTGACGAAGATGCTCGAAGGCCTCAAGGCCGCTGGGATTGTCTCGGGAGACCCTGCCGAACTCGCGGCTGACGGTGTCGGCGGACTGTTTATGCC
>CAVIXF010000339.1:0-2012 GCA_963646585.1 Candidatus Gastranaerophilales bacterium HUM_1
GTCGGCTTTCCCTGCTCAAGCTGACGCACGAAATTAAGACCCACGCCACATTTTAGGGCGAGATCTTCCTGGGTCAGTCCATACTCCCTCCGGAGAGATTTGAGTTTCGCAGACAATAGTGTCTTCATAACAATTATATCCTATCGGATGCAAATATAGTAAACTTTATGAAATTATATCATATCGAATGTGAAATATGCCACGTTTCTAAAATCACATCGTTTCGGATATAAAAATACATAAGTGGTTGTAGGACAGCCGAAAATATATTGAAACAACCCACCCGGAAACCCGTTCTTCCGCAACCGGACTCTCTGGCGAATGGGATGAATACGACCTCACCTGAATCACAACGGCAGGCCATCCAATTCTTTGAACATTGGGGATTGGAGTTTCCTTTTGAGCCGAAACACAGATTCGAGTCGCCACAGAAAGGCACGTCTCCGCAGCACCGGAATCACCGCATCGCCCAGTCCGCAAAACGGACTACATTGTAACGGGGGCTTATGCTTACCGAAGGTTCATTCCACACTATGATGCTCAGACGGTCACAGCCCAGCTCACCGGAGGCTTTTTCGAGAGCGGCGGTCTCTCTCGCCGCAGTCGCTATGGTGCTGATTTCATAGCACACTTGTATGATTTCCGTCACCTTTGTCCCCGTGCGGCAGACGAAATCGACTTCCCTGTCATCACGCCTCGTGTGGTAATAGAAAAGGCTTCTCCCCGGAACATATCCCCTGCGCAGCAGCTCGACGAACACGAGATTTTCCAGACGGCGGCCGAGATTCGGGCTGATTTCATAGCCTTTCGCCGTTATGAGACCGTTATCGACCACATAGACTTTCTTCGGAGCCCTGTTCATCGTCTTGAACTTGAAATCAAAACGCGGAAGCAGATAGAAAAGGTAGGCCGTCTGGAGATGGGCGACGAATTTCGCGACGGTGTTCTCGCTTCCGATTCCGGATTCCTCCGCTATGCCCCGGAACGTGACTTCCGAGGCGTAATTGGCCATAAGCAGATCCGCCAATGAATACAGCTCCTCGCTCTTCCTCACCTTGAAACGCCGGACGATGTCTTTCGAGATTATGGAGTCGAAAAGAGAGGAAAGATAGTTGACGGCGATGTCGCGATTATTGATGACCTCGGGATATCCTCCGTAATGAAGATAGTCGTCAGCCATCTCGGACAATCCTCCCCCGGACTTCCGCAATCCGCAGAACTCCTTGAGACTGAACGGGAATATCTCCTTTGACACATATCGCCCGGTAAGTTTCGACGCCATCTCCTTCGACAGCAGATTCGAATTCGACCCGGTTATCACAATATTATATCCAAGCCGATATAATTTCGACACCCAGTCATTCCAATTCGGAAGATTCTGCACCTCGTCAAGAACGACATATCCGAACTCTGGATAGACGGAGTTAAGAGCCTCAACGACCGCGTTCTCGTCAAAAGATTCGACAAGGGCGGCATCGTCAAAGTTCAGATAAGCGAAGTTCTTCTCCCTCAACATCCTGAGAGCGAACACGGACTTCCCCGAACGCCTCGGCCCGGTTATGAGTTTTACCGGACTTGAATCCAGATATTTTTCCATTTCATCTTCAAAAAGCCGTGGGGCATAATTTCTCGAAAGAAGAAAATCCCGCTCGATTTTTTGACGCAGCACCAAGTTTTCCATAATATCCGCAGTGTATTGCGCAAAATTACGCAAATATCCGCAATACACAAAATTTGTTGCGAATCCAGCGCAATCCTGCACAAAGCTTCCGTCGGAATGTATTTCGACTCTACAAGACGACAAGGCAACCCCTCAGCAACCTTTTGGCTGTGAGGATTTTGACAAGCCTTTTCGATAAGTGGGCGCAGTCAAAATTTATTTGAGACTGCCGAACGGAGAAAAGTGGCGTATGAAATACGAACCGCCAGGCGATGCGGGGCGATTTTCACTCGCCTTGCCCCATCAGACTCTCTATGTCCGAAGACGCAATCGGCAGGCGGCTGTGACCCAG